>NZ_JBSSAH010000004.1:0-134450 GCF_054058415.1 Thermostichus sp. MS-CIW-38
CCACTTTCGAGTCAGCCAAGATGGTTGCCAAGGCAGGGAGGAAGTTTGGTAGCAAGACAGCAAGGGCGATGCTCACCTGGGCGCACTATCGGTTCAAGCAGTTCCTGAAGTTTCAAGCCAAGAAGAAAAACGTGGTCGTCGTGGAAGTATCGGAAGCGTACACCAGCAAAACCTGTACCAAGTGCGGGCACATCCACACGAGGTTAGGTGGCGCAAAGGTGTTTAGATGCCCAAAGTGCAACCATAGGCTACCGCGAGATTGGCAAGGCGCTCTGGGTGTTATGCTCAGAGCTTTGCGGGATACCGCCTTTCTGTTCGGAAACGGACAGAATGCTATCGCTTCACCGTTGAGCAGTAATGCTCAGCAGTGTTCAGCGTAAATGTATCAGTTTAAGTTGAATCTGGAACCTGAAAGTTTGATGGGGATGGTGGCAAGGCTATGCAACCCAAAAGCGTTTTCTGGAAGCGGCGGCAGGTGTTGGCTGGCCTGGGATCCCTGGGGGCTTGGGCGTTGAGTCAAAGCTCTCCGTTTGCCCAGAACACCTCCCAGAACACGGTGGATCTGGGATCCCTGAGCTGGGCAGACATTCTGGAGCGGGCGCGGGGCAGCTCTGTCAACTGGGCCATGTGGAGCGGCAGTGAGGCCATCAATGGGTTTGTGGATGGCTGGGTGAGAAGCCAGTTGCAGGAGCGTTATGGCATTCGCTTGAACCGGATCCCGCTCACGGATACCGTTGAAGCAGTCAACAAGGTGATTGGGGAGGTACAGGCCGGGCTGCGCAGCGGCGGCAGCATCGATCTCATCTGGATCAATGGCAACAACTTCCGCACCCTCAAGCAGGGGAATTTGCTCTTCGGCCCCTTTGCTGAGAAATTGCCCAGCTTGACCTTCTATGATCCCGCCGATATTGCAACGGATTTTGGCCTGCCCACCGAGGGCTATTCTGCACCTTACACCGGCAACTACTTTTTGATGGCCTATGATGCCGAACGGGTACCCAATCCCCCCCAGAGCTACGCCGAACTGTTGGCTTGGGCAGAGGCCAACCCAGGGCGATTTACCTACGTGGCCCCGCCGGATTTTCATGGCAGCCGCTTTTTGTTGAGCGCCTTCTACGGCGTGACCGGGGGCTATGCTCAGTACAGCGGGCCGGACTTCGATGCCGATCTCTGGGCGCGACAATCCCCTGCCCTGGTGGAATACCTGAGAAAGCTGGATCCCTTCCTGTGGAGACAGGGCCAAACCTACCCGCCCACCTTTGCCCGCCTGGCGGAGCTTTTTGCCAACGGCGAAGTGTGGCTCATCCCCACCTTTATCGATCAGGTGATCTTACGCAAGGGCAACGGCCAATTTCCCCCCAGCACCACCCCCTATGGGATCCCGGGCACCAGCTTGATCGATCCCTCGTTCACGGCCATTCCCATCAATGCGGCCAATCCTTGGGGGGCGATGGTCTTGGCGGAGGTTTTGGCCAGCCCGGAGGGGCAGCTGGAAAAGTTCAAGCCGGAGGTCTGGGGGGATCTGCCGCTCATTGATGTCAGCCGGTTGTCTGCCGACTACCAAACAGCTTTTGCCCAACTGGAGGCTGCCGCCGGGATCCCCATTCAAGAGGCCATTGCCGGGGCAGTGCCCATCGTGAACTCCGAATACACGGTGCAACTGGAGGCCCTCTGGCAGCAACAAGTCTTGCCGGGATAGGGGTCAGGTATGCCCCTCACCCCCAGCCTCTTTCCAAAAGGGGAGGTCTTCTGACATTGGGGGTGGGCCGGGCAATGGCGGAGCAGGATCCTCACCTTGGGGCAACCAAACTTGGAAATGCGTCCATCCATCCGAGCTGTTGACGGAGATATTCCCCCCCATATGCTCCACCAGTTGCTTCACCAAAGCCAGCCCCAGGCCGGTGCCGCCGTGCTTCCAGCGATCCGATTGCGGGATCCGGTAAAACTTTTCAAAGATGCGGGGCAGCTCTGGCTCTGGGATCTCGCTGCTGTTGCTGCAGACGAAGAGGATCCCCTCTCCTTCTGAGACAACCCGCAGGTGGATGGATCCCTCGGGGGCCGTGTACTTGATGGCGTTGTGCAGCAGCTCGCGCAGAATGCGCCCCAAGCAGGTGGGGTCGGCCCAAAGCGAGGGGATCCCTGCCTCCAGGTGCAGTTGCAGGTGTTGATGTTTGGCTTGGGCCAAAGGCTGAGCCCCGTCCAGCAAATCTTGTAAATACCGCGGCAGAAAAATATTCTCTGGTTGCAGCAGATACGTCCCGGCTCCCAGCCGTCGCATATCCAGCAGGTCGTTAATGAGCTCGATTTGCCGGTTGCACTCTTTCAGGGCAATGGTGAAGTAGTGCCGCTGTTTCTCGGGGTTATCGCGGGTCATTTGCAGCATTTGCAAGGCCATGCGCACATTGGTCATGGGGGTGCGCAGCTCGTGGGAGACGGTGCTGAGGAAATCATCCTTCAGCAGATTCAGCCGCTCCAATTCCTTCACCTGCGCTTGGGCTGCTTGGTACAAACGGGCTTGGCGAATGGCCAGGGCACATAGGTTGGCCACCTGATAGGCCAGTTGAATCTCGTCTTCGGAAAACTCTTGCTCCGGCAGCCGCTCCAACAGCAAAGCTCCCAGCCGCTTCTCTTTGTCCCAAAGGGTGCAGGCCAGCAGCCGCACCCAGCGTCCTTCCTTCCGACAACAGCAGTGGATTTTCCATTTCTGCTGTGAGGAAGAATGGGACTGCAGCAGGCGCAGGAACTCCGGGTCGCTGGCGTAGTCTCGGCCATGCAAGGGATCCGCCCTGTCGCCCTGAGCTGCATCAGAAGAGAGAAGGGGGGAGTAGCAGTAGCCAGGGATCCAGGTTGACCCATCTTCTAAAAGCAGCAGGATTTGGCAGCAGGTTAGGCCTAGTGCCTCGGCAAGGGCTCTGACCACTTCTTCAAGAATTTCCCCCTCGTTTAGGCTGACCACCATCCGGCTGCTGATGGCGCGCAGCACCCCCTCAAAATGCAAGGCTTGCTGCAGCTTGGCCGTGCGCAGCTCCACCTGGGCTTCTAGCTCCCGGTTGAGGGCTTGCAACTGTTGTTCTGCCCGTTTCTGCTCGGTGATCTCCCGCCCCACCGACAGGATCTCCACCAGGCGGCCTTGGCTGTCGAAAATGCCCTGATCCACCCAGCTAATCCAGCGGGACTGGCCGTTTTCTCCGGGATACTCCCGCTCGTTGCTGTAGCAAGGGCTTTCGGGAGTGAGGGCGGCAAAAGCCTGCAGCACCACCTCCCGCTCTTCTTCCAGCAGCAGATCCCACAAAGCTCGGCCCACCACTTCTTCTACCCGATGATCGAAGAAACGCAATAAAGCAGAGTTGACGTAGGTGATGTGCCCATTGGGCCGAAAGCGGCAAATGAGCTCCGTCTGCTGTTCCACCACGGCGCGGTATTCTTGCTGCTGCTGCCAGAGACGATCCAGCAGGGCCTGCTGAGCTGCTGCCGCCTGCTGCCAGGCTTTGGTTAGCGTCTGCACCTCCTGGATGGGGCCGGGATCCAAAGGAGGCCAGGGCTGGAAACCGCTGTGTATAAATTGCTCGGCTACTTGGGTGAGGCGGCGCAGGGGACGCAAGAGGGCTTCGCCGAGGAGGATCCCTGTCCCCAGCATGCTCAGCAATAGCCCACCCCCCAGCAGCGCAGCCTGTTGGGCGCTCCGACGGACTTCGGCCAGAAGGGTTGCCTCTGGGATCCCATGCACAAAATAAAAGCCCAGCCTCCCTTCACTCTGAACGGACTCCACCTCCACCCAGTAAGGGATCCCTCCGACCTTGAGGCGCAGCGAATCTTGGGAAGAGGCCGTCCCCCAGGAGCCCACCTGCTCTTGCACGGCCACCAGCAGCGGGTGGGGAGCAGGCCCCGCCGTACTGGCCACCACTTGCCCCTCTTCGTCCAGCAGAAAGCTCACCCCCACAGCAGAGCTGCCTTGTACTCGTTCCAGAAAAGCCTGAAGCTGCTGAATGGACAGGGAAGCCAATAAGCTGCCGTAAACCCGCCCCCCCGAGTCGGTCAGGGATAGGGACGTCAGGATCAGCCGCTCTGGATCCTGGGCAGGAAGCTCCGCAAAAAATCGGGTTACCACCCAAGTGTCGCGGATCCCTTCCGGCTGCGGGAGCTGGGGAAACCAGAACAACTGCCTCAGATCCACAAAGCCCAACCGGCGAGTGAACCCTGTGGGATCCCCTGTCTCTGGATCCCGTTGGCAGCCCTGGGCGGATCCCGGCAAGAGGCCGGGTGTATGGTAAGTCCAAATTGATCCGTCGGCGTGGCGGCGGGCGATCACAAACCCCCCTTGAGCCGAGACAAAGCCGACATAGCTGAGCTCAGGAAATGGCTGCAACTGGCGGGCAAAGTGAGCTTCCAGCACCTCTAGATCGGCTGGGCTGGGGGTTGTCAAATCGGGCAGCAGCCCCCCCCTCACTGCCCCTTGATTGAGGGCATTGATCTGAAGGGGAATTTGCAAATATCTGGCAAGATGCTCTTCGGTGCGGTCGGTAACTTCCCGCCTCAGTTGCTCCGTCAAGCGCAGCGCCAGGTGTCGCCCGCCCTGCCAGGAGAGATAGGCCACTCCCCCCACTCCCCCTGCTACTGAGAGCACTAGGGGCAGCAGCAGCGCCACCCGCAAAGGAATGGAGCGGCCAGGCCAACGGGATCGCACTTCAGAAGAACTAGAGGAAGACGGCATGGGATCCCTCACAGAACCTCAGGCTTGGGGAGGTTCCAAAGCCCGCTGCAGAGTGCCAAGGCCGATCTCGGCCGCAATAGCCAGAAGGGCCACTGGAACCGCCCCCACCAGCAAGATAGCGTTGTCATAGAGAGCAAACCCCAGGGTGATAAAAGTACCCAGCCCTCCCGCGCCGATAAACGCTGCTAGCGTAGCACTGGCAATCACCTCAATGGTAGCCGTTTTAACACCGGCCAGGATCACCGGCAAAGCCAAGGGGATCTCCACATGTCGCAACACCTGGGCAGGGGTCATGCCCATGCTCAGGGCAGCTTCCCGCAGGGCCGGCTCAAGGCTGCGGAAGGCCACATCCGTGCTGATCAGAATGGGGGGCAACGCCAGAAGGGTTAGGGCGACAACTGCCGAACGGAAGCTGAGGCCGAAATAGGGGATAGCCAAAAACAAAATGGCCAAGCTGGGGATCACCCGCAGGCTGCTAAACGCATTGATCACCACCAGAGAAAGCATCTGGGAGCGGGAGCTGAAAAAACCCAGCGGCAAACCCAACAGCAGCCCCATTCCCAAAGGCACCGCCACCAGTTGCAGGTGTTGGACGAAGGCTTGAAACAGCGTGTCGCTGTGGTTCTGGGCGTAGGCCAGGGAGCGGGCCAAAAGGCTCATCAAAGGTGCGCAGATGACCGAGGGATCCAAGACAAGCCCCAGTGTAGCGCCTTCAGCCGTTCGCGCCAGCGGGACGGAGTCCTTTCTTGACAGTGCAGAGCGTCATAAAACCCCAGAAAAAAATTGTTTCTTTAGAACCCCAGGATGCAAGGAGACGCAGTCACTGCCCATCTGAGTTGCCATCTCTATCCTGCTGATCTTTCTCAATCTTGTCTGGATCCCTGTTTGGGGGGTGGTTGGCTTCTCGCTCTTGTAAGCGGCGGATTTGCGAGCGCACCTGCAGAGCAATCTGTAAAGCAGTCTCCAGGATTCGCCCCTGTTCGCTGGCCTGCTCGCTCACCTGTAGGGCCGTCAACGCTGCCAAGTTATCGCCGAAGAACTCGCTCTGCTGCTCGATCAGGTCTTCGTTTTGCCGCAAGATCCGTTCGGTTTTCAAGGCACGGATGAGATCGGCCCGGGTCAGTTTCAGGGCTTCGATCACCTCAGCCCTCTGGGCCAGCTTCACCTCGGGGTTGCCCGCTTCCACCAACTGGTCGTTGACGTGGATGGCCTGGATGATTCGGTTGTAGCGATCCACTTCCCCCAGCAAGTTCAACAGCAGCGGCATGCGACGGCTGCGGAAAATCCAATAGGCTTGGCCCAGGGCGGCAATAGCCGCCAGGATCCCCCATTCCACCAGCCAAGTGCCCCAAGTGGCCTGTAGGCCAGGGATCCAAATCCGCCCCACCAGGGTAAGTAGGGATCCCCCTGTCCAGAAGGTCAAGAAACGCAAGAACAAGTCCAGCGTCACCAGCAAGCGTAGGAGATCCCAGAAAGCGGAGAACTGGCGCAGGCGATCCTTAAAGCGACGAACGGGCTGAGGCCGATACAACCAAGCCACCGGCACTTGAGAGAGGCTTTCAACTTGAGCTGGGGAGATGATCAGCTCTTGTAAGTCCCGCTGCATCGCCATTTGCTCTGCTGAGGCTGGGAAGTTTTCCCATTGTACTTGCGACCTTGAGCAGCTTGGGCTTGTTCAGGGATCCCTTCCCAGAAGGGAAGCTGCCTGGCCAAGTCTCGATAGAATGGGGTTCGCTGGGCTGTTTGCGTCTTCACGCCCTCGTGCTCACGTTGTAGGGCAACAGTGAGACACAAGACAGCTCGTCAAACGCAAAGGAGAAGAGCAGGGTGACCAGCCAATTGCGCCAACTGAAGGCCCATCTCGCTGAACCGGAAAACTTTGCCCCCTATGGACAGGTCATTTGCCCCACTCCCGATCACAAACCCTTCGACAGTCAAGATGCTCAGTTGTTCTTGAATCAAGGGCAGCCCCGCTTTTACATCATGCGCTTGCCTCGCCGCGGCCTCAAGTTTACTCAGATCACCCACCACATCCGCTGCACCCAGTGCCTGGGATCCCTCAATGGCAAGGAGTGGTTTATTGGTGTTGCACCCCCTGCCGATGAGCTGCACGTCGATCAGATTCAAGCCTTTCGGGTGCCTGGGGATCGCTTTATCAAGCTGGAGATGGGCACTTGGCATGCCGGCCCCTATTTTGACCACGAAGAGTTCATCGATTTCTACAACTTGGAGCTGGCCGACACCAACATCACCGATCACGAAACCATAAACTTACTCCAAACCTACAACCTGGAGTTCCAGATCACCCCCTGACAAGCTTTTGGGGATCCCTTATCAATCGGGCAAAAAGCAGCATTGATCATTGATCACAGCAATCTTTCGCTTGAGCGCAAGAAGAGTTGTGGGGATCCGTACTCCACTATGGGTGGAGAGAAAAAGTGGGCTTCGATGTCATCCCTAGTGGATGTAGCCGACTTGGGTGAGCGTTCCTTGACTTGGGCTTAAGTTATACCCTTGTCGCCATGGATCTTGGTGCTGTAACCCACCTGGCCAGGTGATAGAACAGGGTCAAACCCAACAGCATTTGGGAGGTTTGTTGTCATGGCTACGTTGCAACCCAAAGTGACCCACCAGCTTTTGGCGGCCTTAGCCCTGTTTGCCTGTCTGGGCTTGTTGCCTGCTTGTGGCGAGAGCAGCAGCAGCACCGTCAGCCCCCCCAGCATCACCCCCACCCCCACCGGCTCATAATTCGGCTGGTTTTTGCATGCCCTTGCAGCGGTTGCCCAAGTTGGTTCAGCTTTGGGCTTTGAGGATCGCGGGGATCTTTTGTCTTTGTCTGCTGGCGGCCTGTGGAGGATCCCCTACCTCGATGGAGCCACCGCGGGCAGGGGAAGTGCCGATTGCCAGCTTCCTGTGCCGGTTGGATCGCCAGACCCGCAGCTTCACGGGGCCTATTTACGCCGAACAGCCCCAGGTTGCTACCTGCAACCCCGGTCGCCTTACGCCTGCAGCAGCCCAAAAGATGATGGATCGGCTGAATTTTCTACGGCTGTTGCACCAGTTACCGCCGGTGAAGCTCAATCCTCAGTTCCTAGAAGCCGCCCAGCAAGCGGCCTTGATGCAGGTAGCCAATGGTACTCTCAGCCACCAGCCGCCCCCTTCTTGGCGCTGCTTTACCCCTGCTGGGGAGGCGGGATCCCGCTTCAGCAACCTGGCGGTTGGGCCCATCCTAGAGCTGAACGGCCCCGATCCAGGCCGGGTGTTGGCGCGGCAGGTGGACATCTATTTTGCCGAGCCAGGTCGAGAAAACTTTGTGGATGTGGGGCATCGCCGCTGGAACCTGTATCCTCAGTACGCCCAGGGGGCCTACGGCATTGTCTTTGACCCACGGGCTGGACGGGTGACCCAGGCCAACGCCAACTGGATCTTCGGTTTTGACGAGTCGGTGCCAGATCCAGAGTTCATCGCCTTCCCGGAGAAAGACGGCTACCTCTACCGCCTAGAAGGGTTTTCCGGCCAGCCCCTGTCTGCCTACCGCTGGTCTTTCTCGGTGCCCAGCCGTGGCGGCAAGGCTGATCTCAGCCAAGCCCAAGTCCGCATCACCGATGCCCTCAGCGGCGAGCCGGTGCCTGTTGGAGATCTCCGCGTGGGGGATCCCGCCTTTGGCCTGGAAACTTTGACCTACTCCGTGGGTTCGATCCAGCCCAATCGCAACTACACCTTTGAAATTAGCGGCATTCGCCTCAACGGCGGCCCCCCCCGCAGCTACCGCTACACCACCGCTCTCTACGACTGCGATCCCCAAACTTCCCAACGGCCCGCACCCCTCACCGAAGGGCTGGGGATCCCGCCCCGTCTGCTCTGGCAGATGGAGCCTTTCAACTCTTTCAACCCTCTCAACTAGCTTTTCCTCACTCCCAGCCCCTTTCCCAAAGGGGAAAGAGGGGTCTGCTGCTCCTGGAAGCCTGACTTTATGCATAAAGCGCAATTCGAGAATGACAAAACTGCATAACCTGTTACAGAGTGTAACTGCCAATACCAAAGTTAACAGTTCGTCATCGCTAGAGTAGCCAGTGTTCACCCCACAGCAGCGATCATGGCGAACCAATTTGAACGCCTCAAAAGCGAAAAGGATGGGCTGGCGGTCAAGGCCGAGCTGGAGGCGTTTGCCCGGATGGGTTGGGAGAACATTCCTGAAGACGACCGGGATCACCGCCTCAAGTGGCTGGGGATCTTCTTTCGCAAGCGCACCCCAGGTCAGTTCATGCTGCGGCTGCGCCTGCCCAATGGGATCCTAACCAGCGGCCAAATGCGCATGTTGGGCGCAATCATCCACCCCTATGGAGAACAGGGCGTAGCCGACATCACCACCCGGCAGAACCTGCAACTGCGGGGCATCCCCATCGAGGAAATGCCCCAGATCCTGGGCTACTTGAAGGAGGTAGGCCTGACCAGCATCCAGTCGGGCATGGACAACGTGCGCAACATCACGGGATCCCCTCTGGCTGGTATTGACCCGGATGAGCTGATCGATGTGCGCGGTCTCACCCGCAAGGTGCAGGACATGATCACCAACAACGGCGAGGGCAACCCTTCCTTCAGCAACCTGCCGCGCAAGTTCAACATCGCCATCTGCGGTTGTCGCGACAACTCCGTGCATGCGGAGATCAACGACCTGGCCTTTGTGCCCGCCTTCAAAAATGGCCGCCTGGGCTTCAACGTCCTGGTGGGCGGCTTTTTCTCTGCTCGCCGCTGCGCCGAGGCAATTGGCCTAGATGTCTGGGTGGATCCCCGGGATGTAGTTCCCCTGTGTGAGGCGGTGCTGCTGGTCTACCGGGATCACGGCCTGCGGGCCAACCGGCAAAAGGCGCGGTTGATGTGGCTCATTGACGAGTGGGGCCTAGAGAAGTTCCGGGCGGCTGTGGAGCGCCAGATAGGCCACCCTCTGCTCAGGGCAGCGGAAAAAGATGAGGTGGTCTGGCACAAGCGGGATCTGCTGGGGGTGCATGCCCAGAAGCAGCCGGGCCTCAACTTTGTCGGCCTGCATGTGCCGGTGGGGCGGCTCAACGCCCTGGAGATGATGGAGCTGGCCCGCTTGGCAGAGGTGTACGGCTCCGGAGAGCTGCGGCTGACGGTGGAGCAGAACGTGCTCATCCCCAATGTGCCCGACTCCCGAGTGGCCCCGCTCCTCAAAGAGCCGCTCTTGAAGAAGTTCTCCCCCAACCCAGGGCCCTTGCAGCGGGGGTTGGTGTCCTGTACGGGCAACCAGTTCTGCAACTTTGCCCTTATCGAGACCAAAAACCGGGCTGTGGCCTTGATGGAGGAGCTGGAGGCGGAGCTGGAGATCCCCCAAACGGTGCGCATCCACTGGACGGGCTGCCCCAACTCCTGCGGCCAACCCCAAGTAGCCGATATCGGCCTTATGGGCACCACTGCTCGCAAGGACGGCAGGGTGGTGGAGGCCGTGGACATCTACATGGGGGGAGAGGTGGGCAAAGACGCCAAGCTGGGCGAATGCGTGCGCAAAGGGATCCCTTGCGAAGACCTCAAGCCGGTCTTGGTGGAGCTGCTCATTGAACACTTTGGGGCCAAGCCACGTCAGCATCCGTCCGCCGCCCAGGCTTCTGTTTTGGTAACCCGCTAGCGGTTCTGTTGCCGTCCTGAAAGTTTTTCTTTCTTCGTCGTTGTAAATCTTGGAGGTTTCGATGTCTAAGCTGTTCAGCACTTCCTCTCCCGTCTCCCGTCGGCAATTTTTGGCCGGGGTGGCTGCTCTCACGGCTGGGGCGGCCACGGCTGGGATCCCGCGCGCCCAATCGCAATCCTTGGGCAAAGGCTACTGGGTGGCGCAGGCCGATACTCCCGAAACCACCAGCGCCAAGCTGGGGTTCATCGCTCTAACCGACGCGGCCCCCCTGATCATCGCCAAAGAAAAGGGGTTCTTTGACAAGTACGGCATGAAGGACGTGGAGGTGGTCAAGCAGGCCTCTTGGGGCACCACCCGCGACAATTTGGTGCTGGGATCCGCCGCCGGCGGCATCGATGGGGCACACATCCTCACCCCCATGCCCTACCTCATCACCACCGGCAAAGTTACCGATGGCAAGCCGGTGCCTATGTACATTTTGGCCCGTCTCAATCTGGACGGTCAGGGCATTAGCATTTCCAACCAATATCGGGATTTGCAAATCGGCCTGGATAGTTCCCCCCTCAAGGCCAAGTTTGCCGAGGTCCGAGCTGCCGGCGGGGATCCCAAATGTGCGATGACCTTCCCTGGTGGCACCCACGACCTATGGATGCGCTACTGGCTGGCCGCAGGCGGGATCGATCCCACTAGCGACGTCTCCATCATTGTGGTGCCGCCGCCGCAGATGGTGGCCAATATGAAATCCAGAACCATGGAAGCCTTCTGTGTGGGCGAGCCTTGGAATGCCCAGCTGGTGAACCAAAAAGAGGGGTATAGTGCCCTCACCACCGGCGAGCTGTGGAACGGCCACCCGGAAAAGGCCTTTGCCCTGCGGGCCGACTGGGTGGATGCGCACCCGAAAGCCACCCTTGCCCTGTTGAAAGCGGTGCTAGAAGCCCAGATCTGGTGCGACCAGATGGAAAACAAAGAGGAGATGTGTCGCATCATCGGCGACCGCCGCTGGCTGGGGGTGCCTGTGCCCGATATCTTGGGCCGTTCTCGGGGCACTTTTGACTACGGCACCGGCAAGGTCGTTGAAAACAGCCCCCACCTGATGAAGTTCTGGCAGAACTACGCTTCCTACCCCTTCAAGAGCCACGATCTCTGGTTTTTGACCGAAAACATTCGCTGGGGTTACCTACCTGCCGACACCGATACCAAAGCCTTGGTGGAGCGGGTGAATCGGGAAGAACTCTGGCGAGAAGCTGCCAAAGCCATTGGTCAGGGGGCAGCCATTCCCCCCAGCACCTCTCGAGGAGTGGAAACCTTCTTCGACGGGGTGCAGTTCGATCCCGAAAATCCTGCCGCCTACCTGGAGAAATTGGCGATTAAGAAGCTGGCCTAATTTCCCAACTTTCCCCAGCAAGTTAGCTGCAAACCCTCTGTCCAGGAGAGAAGGGATCCCCGAATCCCCACAAAGAGTGTTCACCTGAAACCCCTTCTCTCTTGGGATCCTCTTAAGTTGACTTCAACCTTACTCCCAGCAAGCCATGAGGATTTTCCACTCTGCCCTACAGTTGGGCTACCACCTCTTTCGGATCCTGCTTCCCCTACTGGTTGGCCTAGGCCACTGGCTGCTGAAAACCAGCCCAGGCTTTGTTCTTCAGTCCAATGCCGGGCTCCACTCCCCGGCCAGCTCTGCATCTTCTTCTGCTTGGAGGCAGCGAGTCCAAATCCACCAAGTGCTGCGCCGCGTTCTTTTGCCCACCACGGCCATTTTAATAGTGCTTGTTCTCTGGCAAATTGCCTACAGCCGTCCCGGAGCCAATTTGCCCACGCCTCTCCAAGTTTGGCAGGACACCTGGGATCCCCTCATTAAAGATCCCTTTTTTGACTATGGCGGCAATGCCAAAGGGCTGTTCTGGCAAATTTGGGCCAGCTTGCGGCGGGTGTTCATTGGGTTTGCCCTGGCCGGCTTGGTGGGGGTTGTGGGCGGCATGATCATCGGGGTCAATCGCTGGCTGTACGAGGCTTTGGATCCCATTTTTCAGGTGCTGCGCACGGTGCCGCCTTTGGCCTGGCTGCCGATTTCTTTGGCTGCCTTTCGAGATGCCAACCCTTCCGCCATTTTTGTAATCTTCATTACGGCCCTCTGGCCCATTTTGATCAACACTGTTGTCGGCGTACAGCAGATCCCTCAGGACTACCGCAACGTGGCCAGAATTGTGCGCATGTCCGGCTGGAAGTACTTTTTCAAAATCGTTTTCCCGGCAACTGTGCCCTATATTTTTACCGGCTTGCGCATTGGGGTGGGCTTGTCTTGGCTGGCCATTGTGGCAGCGGAAATGTTGATTGGCGGTGTGGGCATTGGATTTTTCATCTGGGATGCCTGGAATAGCTCCCGCATCAGCGAAATCATTCTGGCTTTGATCTATGTCGGGATGGTGGGTCTTCTGCTGGATCGCATCACAGCTTGGATTGGCTCGCTGGTGGTGGCTGAGGATCGCTAAATGAGCTTGGCCGAGTTTTAGATTGGTTGCTGACAATTTCTCCATGCTCTCAGAAATCATCTCAGGGGAATCATGAAGACCCAGCCTTACATTGAAGTGGATCATGTCGACAAGGAATTTCTCCTCGACAACGGAGAGATCTACCCTGTCCTGAAAGACATCCACCTGGAGATCCAAAAAGGGGAATTTGTCTCGTTGATCGGCCACTCTGGCTGTGGCAAATCGACCCTACTCAACATCATCGCCGGCCTGGAAAAGCCTTCCCGAGGGGGCATTCTCCTGGAGGGCCGACAGGTTACGGATCCCGGCCCGGATCGCATGGTGGTGTTTCAGAACTATTCCCTGCTGCCCTGGCTGACCGTGCGGGAGAACGTTGCCCTGGCTGTGGACGAGGTGCTGGGATCCCTTCCCAAAGCAGAGCGAAGCCGGATTGTGGAAGAGCACATCCGCCAGGTGGGGTTGCAGGGGGCAGCCGACAAGCGACCGGCCCATCTGTCAGGAGGGATGAAACAGCGGGTAGCCATTGCCCGGGCTTTGGCCATCCGTCCGCGGGTGCTGCTGTTGGATGAGCCCTTTGGCGCTCTGGATGCCTTGACGCGCGGCAACCTGCAGGAGCAACTGATGGAGATTGCCCAGGCGGAGCAGCTCACCTGTGTCATGGTTACCCACGATGTGGATGAGGCGCTGCTGCTTTCGGATCGGGTGGTAATGATGACCAATGGCCCGGAGGCCCGCATTGGCCAGATTTTGCGGATCCCTTTTCCTCGACCCCGCCATCGTTTGGAAGTGGTGCGTCACCCCGACTACTACAGCCTGCGGGGAGAGATGATCTACTTTCTCAACCAGCAAAAGCGGGCTCGCCAAAAAACGCCTGTTCGCGTGGCCATTGCCAAACACGGCCTGGAGAAGGTCAATTTGGAGGTTGGCTTTGTGCCCCTCAACGACTGCGCCCCGCTGGTGGTGGCCCAGCAAAAGGGCCTGTTTCAAAAGTACGGCCTGGAGCAGGTCACCCTGGTGCGAGAGCCAGGCTGGAAGACCATCTGGGAAGGGATCCGCTCCGGTCGGCTGGATGCGGCCATGGTGGTGGCCGGGATCCCGTTGGCTTCCACCTTGGGAGTAGGGGGAGTTCCGGTGCCTTTGATTACCGCGCTAACCCTCTCCCGCGGCGGCAACGCCATTACCTTCGGGCGCAGACTTTTGGAGCGAGGCGTTCAAAGCCTGGCGGATTTTCGCCAATACCTCAACCACACCCCCGACACAGTCCACACCCTGGGAGTGGTTCATCCGGCTTCCATGCAAAACTTCCTGTTGCGGCACTGGCTGGCCGGTGGGGGGGTGGATCCGGATCGGGACGTTACGTTGACGGTGATCCCGCCGCCGCAGATGGTGGCCCACCTCAAGGCCGGCAACATCGATGGCTACTGCGTGGGCGAGCCCTGGAACTCCCGCGCCGTGCGGGAACAGTTGGGATTTATCGTCACCACCACTCCCGAAATCTTGCCCAGCCACATTGAAAAAGTGCTGACAGTGCGCCAGGATTGGGCGCAAAACTACCCCCGCACCCATGTAGCTCTGGTCAAGGCACTACTGGAGGCTTGTCACTACTGCGATCAGCCGCAGCACCGTTCTGAGATCTTGGAGTGGCTGGCTCAGCCCCAGTATGTGGGCGTGGCCCTGGAGGATCTGCAGCCGGGGTGGACGGGCATCCTGCAGCGGGGAATTGCCGATGAATCCCAAGCCCTCACCGGTTTTCACCAGTTTGCCAACGGGCGCAACACCTGTCCGGAAAGGTTGGAACACCTCTGGATCCTGACGCAAATGGCTCGCTGGGGACTCTGCGCTTTTCCCCGCAATTGGGTTTCGGTTCTCGACCAAGTTCTGGACAGCGAAACCTACGCCCTAGCCGCCAGAGAACTGGGCCTTCCGGATCGGGCCCACGACCGCGGAGCTTTACTCTTTGGCGATGGATCCCGCTTTGACGGAGAGGATCCCGTTGCTTACCTGGAGTCGGTGGCCATCCGGCAGGATCTGAAGCTGCAGGAGTACCGGCTCAGCGAAGTTTAGCTTTTGTTACCTTAAACTCTCGATTGGAAAACACCATGATGACCAGCTCCCGCACGTTCTCCTCACCGCTATCTTCTGCTTCTCCGGTTGCAGGACTGCCCCTTCTTTGTCTTCAGAATGTGGGCAAGACCTACTTCACCTCAGCAGGGCCCTTCGTTGCGCTGGAAAATATCAATCTGGAAGTGGCCGCCGGTGAGTTTGTTTGCATTATCGGCCACTCCGGTTGTGGCAAATCCACCTTGATCAACATGGTGGCGGGTTTTTCGACTCCCACTTCGGGATCCATTACCCTCAAGGGCCAGCCCATCACTTCCCCAGGGCCAGATCGAATGATGGTGTTTCAACATTATTCCCTTTTGCCCTGGCTGACGGCTTTTGAAAATGTTTATCTGGTGGTGGATCAGGTTTACCCAAACAAATCCCGGCGGGAAAAAAGGGAAATTGTTCAAGAACATCTGGAATTGGTAGGTTTAGCAGAGGCAGCCCACAAGCGGCCCAAGCAGCTTTCTGGAGGCATGAAGCAAAGGGTTGCCATTGCCCGTGCTCTTGCCGTTCGTCCAGAAGTTTTGCTCTTGGATGAGCCTTTTGGGGCCTTGGATGCCATTACCAAGGAAGATCTACAAGATGAGCTGCTGGCCATTTGGCGGGATCACCGCTGCACAGTTTTGATGATTACCCACGACATCGACGAGGCTCTCTACTTGTCAGACCGTGTGGTGATGATGACCAACGGCCCCGCTGCCCATATCGGCGAGATCTTGACCATTCCCTTCGAGCGGCCGCGCATCCGCTCCCGCATTATGGAAATGCCCGAGTTCTACGAATTGCGCAACCGCGCCCTTGACTTCCTCTATCGTCGCTTTGCCCATAGGGAGGATTAAGCTAGGAATCAAAACGCTTGGGGAGGGAAGTTGATGGCCGCTGCTCCGGTTCAGGTAGCTCCAACCGATCTCCCAATGGAGAAGCGGGTCTCTACCCTGTCCAAAACCCTTGCCGACTATCTGGCCAATCCAGTTGCCCAAACCAAATGGGTAGATGGCTACATTGTGGAGAAAGTGGGGCAAACCTTAGGGTATGCAAAGCTCCAAACCCGACTTCTCTTCCGTTGGGCCGGTTATGTCGAACATCAGCAATTGGGAGGCATGGTTTTGGTGGAGGCTCCCTGCCAAACGACAGGCAAAGTCAGAAGACCTGATGTTGCCTACCTGTCTCCAGATTTAATCCAGCAATTTGGAGAAGATATTGCCGCGCTGCTGCAGAGCTATCCCCTCACTGGAGAGATCCTCTCCCCAACCGACTCTGGAGAGGACATTTTCTTGAAAGCCCAAGAGTATCTCAGCTCCGATGTACTGGAAGTCTGGCTGATTTTTCCCAGAAGCAAATACGTTTTTATCCAAACTCAAGATGGCCATCTTTGGCTAGCTGAACAGGACACTGACAAGAGCTAGGTTGTATTACCTGGCTTGGAGATCCAAGTTGCCGCTCTTCTCAGCTAAGGGATCCAAAATGCGAGAGAATTGGGCGTTTAATAGGGATCCCAACTCATGGTGACCGCGATGGAGTCGGAAAAAGCTGTCATCAAAACCCTATGTCCCTATTGCGGTGTGGGATGTGGATTGGAGGCGGTTTCGACAGCCTCAGGTGACTGGAAAATGAGAGGCGACCGGGAGCATCCTTCCAGCTTGGGGATGGTCTGTGTAAAGGGGGCCACGATCCTGGAGGCAGTTGGTCGAGATCGGCTGCTCTCTCCCCTGTTTCGGGAGAGCTTGGGCCAGCCCTTTCGCCGCATTTCTTGGGATCAGGCTTTTGAGGAGATGGTTTCTCGGCTGCGCCGCCTCAAAGACAACCCCCACTCCATGGCTATGTATGGATCGGGGCAGTTGCTCACTGAAGACTATTACGTTGCTCAAAAGCTGATGAAAGGCTGTCTGGGAACCAACAATTTCGACACCAACTCGCGCCTGTGCATGTCCTCAGCCGTCTCGGCCTACACCCAATCCCTGGGATCCGATGGCCCCCCCTGCTGCTATGAGGATCTCGATCTCTGCAATCTGGCTTTTCTGGTGGGCACCAACACCGCCGAGTGCCACCCCATTCTTTTTAATCGCTTGAAGAAGCGGCACAAGCCCGGATCCCCCCTCAAAATGGTGGTCGTGGATCCCCGGCGCACTCAGACAGCAGAAGCTGCCGATCTCCACTTAAAAATTCGCCCCGGTACGGATATCGATCTTTTCAATGGGATTGCCCATTTGCTGTTGAAGTGGGGATCAATGGCTACCGATTTTATCGAGGGCTGCACCCAAGGTTTTGCCGAATATGCAGCTTTGCTGGCCGATTATGAGCCGCAGATTGTGGCCCAGCGCTGCGGAATTGCCACCGAGGATTTGATCGAAGCAGCCAAGCTTTGGCAGGGATCCCAAAGGGTTCTCTCCCTTTGGTCGATGGGCCTAAACCAGTCCAGTGAGGGCACCGCCAAGATCACCAGCTTAATCAACCTGCATCTCCTGACCGGGCAAATTGGCCGACCGGGGACGGGCCCCTTTTCCTTGACCGGCCAGCCCAATGCCATGGGTGGTCGAGAGGCGGGGGGGTTATCTCATCTGCTGCCGGGATATCGGCTGGTGAGCCATCCCCAGCATCGAGCAGAGGTGGAGCAGGCTTGGGGTTTGCCCAGCGGCTCCATCTCCCCCCACCCAGGGCTGAGGGCTACCGAGATGATTGCCGCTCTGGAAACCGGATCCCTGCAGTTCTTTTGGATTGTGGCCACTAATCCTTTGGTGAGCTTTCCGGATCTGGAACGGGTCAAAAAAGCCCTGAAAAAGTCTCCCTTTACTGTTTATCAAGAGGCTTATTACCCTACAGAAACGGCAGAATATGCCCATTTGCTTTTGCCCGCCTGCCAGTGGAGCGAGAAAACCGGGGTGATGACCAACTCCGAGCGCAGGGTTACCCTTTGTCAAGCCTTTCGAGACCCCCCTGGCGAAGCCCGACCCGATTGGGAGATCTTTGCTGAAGTGGGGCGCAGGTTGGGCTTTGAAGCGCAATTTTCCTTCCAAACCGCGGCAGAGGTTTATGCAGAATTTGCCGCCCTTACCGCAAATCGCCTCTGCGATCACTCCGGCCTCAGCCATGCCCTTTTGGCAGAACAAGGCCCTCAGCAATGGCCTTATCCCAAAGAAAGAACCTCGGCCCCTAAGTCCACTCGCCTCTACACAGATTGGCGTTTCCCGACCCCCGATGGCCGCGCCCGCTTTATCCCCCACCATTCCCGTGGCCTAGCAGAGCCGCCGGATCCCCAGTTTCCCTACGTATTAACCACGGGCAGGCTTTACGGCCATTGGCACACCCAAACCCGCACCGGCAGGATTGAAAAAATCAAGCACATGCACCCCCAACCCTTTATTGAAATCCATCCTCGCGATGCGGAAAAGCTGGGCCTCCAAGATGGGGATTGGGTTCAGGTGCGTTCTGCCCGCGGGCGGGCCTATTTCCCGGCCAAGATAACTGCCAACATTGCTCCCGGTACGCTATTTGTACCCATGCACTGGGGATCCCTCTGGGCAGAACAAGCTGAGTGTAATGCCCTCACCCATGACATCAGTTGTCCCGATTCCGGACAGCCGGAATTAAAAGCCTGCGCCGTTGCTCTTGAGAAAGCCGATCCATCGCTCAAGCAATCCCCTCAACTCTAGATTTGGTTCCTAATCGAGGTTCCCATGACTCTGTTTCAGTTTGAGCAAGATTTTGCCGACTCTCTGCGATGCATCCCCATGACCTTGCGCCTAAAGCTGGATTTGTGCGGGATCAAGCTCAAGCTCCATCAATGGGCCAAGTTTTCCTTAGAAGAGCGGCGGAAGTGTGTTGATTGGCCCTCTGAATCTCCACAGGATCTAGAAGAACTCCGCAACCATCTGCGCCATTTGGTTCGCTCCATCTGCCACGAAGAGGCGCAAGAGATTCCCATTGACCCCCAGCCTGAATGGCAAAATCCCAACCAGATCCCAATGGCTGTCCAACAAAAAGCTCAAGACCTGGGGATCCGGCTTGCCCTCGATTTCTGGAGAAACTTGCACGATATCCAGAGATTTGCCTTGCTGAAGTTGAGCCGATCCCATCACGAAAACAAAAATTTCTTGCCCGCTCTGCGAGAGTTTGGCCTGAAGATGGCGAGGGATGGTGATTGCAGTTACTCTGAATCTATTTGAGAGAGATAGTCTGATACATTTACGCTGAACACTGCTGAACATCACTGTTCAACTATGCAGCGATAGCATTCTGTTTGTTTCCAACCAGAATGGCGGTATCCCGCAAAGCTTTGAGTAGAATACCCAAAGCGCAGTTTCCGTGTCGTCTTACTACCAATTTTCTGCTTTGCTTTGGCTACCATGTTGGCAGACTCGAAAGTAAACAGAAAGATCAACTGGTAGTAATCCGTACTGAACATATTATACATTATTTTCAGTATAGTTGAGCTTATTATTGACTAGAGTCATGCTCCTCTGCCATGCGCTGCCCCAGACGACCACCCCCAACCCCTCTTCCACCCTGGGAGAGGAAATGCCTGCTCTAGGGGATCCGGGTCCGCAACAGTTCAAGTGGGCTAATGGGGGATCCCCCTCGAGAGGGGAGAGACTCAGCTCAGCAATATCCGTGCCTAGTCAAAGCGGAGGGCTATTGTTAAGGAATCTAAAGTAAAGTTGAGCTTTTGATATCACTGTTGCCGTCTTGTTACCGAAAGCGCTATCGTCTAAGCATCAAAGCTTTTTTCAAAGCTGCTTTATGGGCCCTGGAGGAGCGACCCCTCTGGGGCTTCTTCCATCCGGCTGCAGCTGAGAGGGCAAGGGATGGCTTTATGGGGTAGGGATCACTCCTCGGCGGACGGCAGGCCCCAGAGCGTGGCTGCCGATGTCAGAACGATAGTAGGCCTTGGGAAACTGCACTTGCTCCACAGCTGCGTAGGCTTGGCGCAGGGCCTCGGATAGGGTTGCCCCTTGGCCGGTAAGACAGAGAACGCGCCCGCCATCGCTCAGGAGCTGCTTGCCTGCCTGGCGGGTACCCGCATGAAACACCAACGCCCCCGTGGTGGCAGCTGCATCCAAGCCGGAGATGGGGATCCCTCGCTCGTAGGCATCGGGATAGCCTGGGGCTGCCATCACCACGCAGGCGGCATAGCCGGGTTTCCATTTGAGCTGGATTTGGGCCAGCCGTCCTTCTATACAGGCCAGCAGCACCTCGTCCAAAGGGTTTTCCAGCAAGGGCAGGATGACCTGAGCTTCGGGATCCCCGAAGCGGCAGTTGTACTCCAACACGTAGGGATCCCCACTGGGCGTGATCATCAAACCGGCATAGATCACCCCCTGGTAGCGGATGCCCCGCCGTTGCAAAGCCTCCAGGGTGGGATCCAGGATCTGGGTTTGGATGCGGGCCAACCCTTCTGGAGTGACCAGGTGATCCGCAGGGGCATGAGCTCCCATGCCGCCGGTGTTGGGGCCAGTATCGCCCTCGCCAAGGCGCTTGTAGTCCTGGGCAGGTGGCAGCGGCACACAGATCTGGCCATCGGTTAGAGCCAAAACCGACACCTCCTGGCCGGGGATAAACTCCTCGATCAGCACCTGATCGCCCGGCTTGGCCAGGGCTGCTTCCAGGGCTTGCACGGCTTCTTCCCGGTTTTGGGCAACGGTTACCCCCTTGCCGGCAGCCAGTCCGTCTTTTTTGATGACCACTGGGAAACTCTGGGAGTCGAGATAGGCCACAGCGGCAGATAGCTCAGCAAAGCCGGTAGCGCGAGCAGTCGGGATCCCCGCCTCTTGCATCAATTGCTTAGCCCAGAGTTTGCTTCCTTCCAGTTGGGCAGCGGCGCGGCTAGGCCCGAAAATGGGCAACCCTGCTGCCTGGAAGGCGTCCACGATCCCCTGCACCAAGGGCAGCTCTGGCCCTACCACCGTCAGGCGGATCCCTTGTACGGTAGCAAACCGCACCAGGCCTTCAATGTCGGTAGCCGCCAAAGCCACGGATTGACAGCGGGGCAGCTGCTGCATGCCGCCGTTGCCGGGGGCACAGTAGATCCGAGTAACCTGGGGAGACTGCAACAGCTTCCAGGCCAGAGCGTGTTCTCGCCCCCCAGATCCGATGACCAGAGCCTGCATGGTGTGCTATTCCGCTGTTTCTAAACCCAGCTTGCCTGTTTTCCGAACATCCCCCATTAGACCATGTTCTTGTACCATTTCTGGGGTGTTGGCGCACTCCGGTCAGTGGACGGCGAGAGAACGGCCCCGCCAAGTCCAGTTGCGGCCGGTGGTGGTGCGGATGGCCGAAGCCAAGATGATGGCCGCTGTCGCCCAACCCCCCACTGCCGTTAGCCACCAGTAGCAGAGGGGCAGATGCGCCCAATGCCGGAGCAGAAGCCGGATGGCCAATTGGGCCAGGATCCCTGCCAAGCTGGCCAACAGCACCTCCAGGGATCCCGTAGCCCCAGCCAGGATCACCCCCAACCAGGGCAAGCTGCAGATCCCCAAGACCGTACCCATTGCCAACACCGCCAAGGCCCAGTTGCGCTCCAGGCCCAGGAACCAGTTTTTGGTCCACCCTTCCCAAAGGGCAGCCCCGTTGGCATACATGCGGCTGCGCACCCGCGGCCCTCCCAGGCAAATCCGCAGGCCCAACCCCTGGGCTTTGATCCGTTGCCCCAGGGCCACATCCTCGATCACCACATCGGCCACTCCGGCGTGCCCGCCAACTTGCTCGTAGGCAGAGCGCCGAAACAGCATGAAAGGGCCAAAGGCAAAGGCTTTGGGGTTGTCGGGATCGTTCACGGCGGCAAAGTTGTAACCCACCGCCAGGATGGTCATCATGATGGGTTGCACCAGCCACTCCGCCAGGCAACCGCACACCAATTGCGGCCCTACACTCACCAAGCCGCTGCCGCTTGCCAGCAAATGTCCTAAGGCCGCTTCAATGGCACCGGATCCCAGCCGCACGTCGCAATCCAGAAACAGCAAGTAGTCGGCTTCTACGCGGGCGACGGCTTGGGCACAGGCCCAGTTTTTGCCCACCCACCTTTGGCCTTTGGGACGGGGATCCCCCTTGAGCAGGTGTAGGCGCGGATCTTGCCGTTCGGCAGCCAGGGCTTGGGCCAGCTCCCAGGTGGCATCCGTGGATTCATCGTCCACCAACCACACCTGTAAAGGGGCAGAGGTGCTGTCCAGAATGCTGCTCAGGCAGCCCACCACGTTCTCGGCCTCGTTGTAGGCGGGCACGATCACCGCCAGCCGCTCCATCCCGGCCGCGATTTCCCCTGCCTGTTCCGCCGGGGGATCCCTCAGCCAGGGGGAAGCCCGCAACGCTCGCCTCAGTTGCAGAGCCACCAGGGCAATCGCCAAAGCTGTTAAGGACAATACCCCCGTTAGGATTTCTCGGATCCCCACTCCTGCTTCCCTCGTTGTTTAGATGTGCTCAGGAACAGATTCCCACCTCTAATGCTCTAGCTCTGGGATGGCCCAATGATTTTCTAGGCAGACAAAACCCCCTCTACGATATCGCCATAGGGCCGGGGAAAGATTAGCCAGACCTGGCGCTGGGTTTCCACCAAGGCACGCACCAAAGGGGAAAGATGGGCAATTTCTTCATAGCCACGCTCGGTTTTGAGCTGGATCCCTTGGTCATAGAAGCTGTAGCCCTGGACATGGGCGGAGCGAATGCCCAAGTAACTTTCCGGATCTAGCCCATCCCGCACCATTTTGGCTTGCACGGCAGCCACCAGGGTTTGCCGTTGTTCCTCAGATAACCGGGTAATGTTGCGGGCCTTGAACAAATCCCGCTCCAAGTAGCGCCGCGACAGATCCGCCAAGATGGGATCCTTCCCCGACATGGCCCAGAGGCGCATGGGGTAGCTGAAGATGATATCGTCGGCAGCCAAGTAGAGGGGGAGCGGCAACTCGAAGGGATCCCCTTTTTGGGCCGCCAGCGAGGCCCAGCACCAGGCGCTGAGGATGGGATCCAGCTCAATCTCCCCCCTTTGCAGGAGCGCCTCTGCCCGCCTGAATAGCCGCTCCAAGATAAAACGGGCACAGAGGCTCTTGGGGTGCTGGTACACCTGGGTGTACATGAAATAGCGCACCACCAGGTAGTGCTCGATGGCCCCCAGGCCTTTGCGGGCGGGGATGGACAGGGATCCCGTCTCCGGGTCATAATCCAGCACCGTTAGGATGCGATCCAAGTCCAGGTGGCCGTATTGGGCACCCGTGAGCAGGCTATCCCGCATCAGGTAATCGAAGCGGTCGCAGTCCAGTTGGCTGGAGATGAGTTGCCCCACCAGCGGCAGGGGAAACTGCTTCTGCAGCAGTTGCTGCATCTGGGCCGGCAGTTGGGAATCAAACTCCGCCAGCAGCGTCCTCACCTGGGGATCCTCCCGGAGAATGCGGGCCGTCCAAACCTCGTGTCGGCAGCCGAAGATCTCTTCCCCGGCATGGCTAAAAGGGGCATGGCCAATGTCGTGCAGCAGAGCCGAGGCCAAGGTTACCGCCCGATAGGGACGCAGCTCCGGGTGGCGATGGGCCAATTTGTCGAACAGCCGCCGCGTTACCTGCAGCACCCCCACCGAATGGGTAAAGCGGGATCCCTCTGCCCCGTGGAAGGTAAAAAAGGCCGTGTCCAACTGGCGAATGCGGCGCAGCCGCTGAAAGGCCGGTGTATCGATCAGGCGAATGAGCAGAGCCTCAACCGCGTCCCCTCCATTCAGGCTGATGGCGCCATGCAGGGGATCGTGGTAGGTGCGGGACTTGCAAAACCGTAGCGGCATACTCCCACCATACCTCGCCAATTTTGGGATCCTTGGCTAGCCTGTCTGGGGGTGCTTCCCGCCTCGCCCTATCTATGCCCGCTTTCCCATGCCTCTCTCTGCAAAGGATGCCAGCACCCGAACCCCAGAAAACTCGACTCCAAGACAACAAGACAGCTGGGTGTTCCTCCTCTCCCTGCTGATTTTGATACTCAGTTTGGGGCTAACCGGCTGCTCTGCCAGTTCTGGATCCCCTGTTGTGCCCAGCCCACCCACCCTCACCCGCTACGTTGCCCTGGGAGCCAGCGATGCCGTTGGCTACAACGCCTCCATTTCCTGTGATGGCCCAGCCAACGCCGCCGGCACTCGACCCCAGCGCTCAGAGCCCCTGGACTGCCCCAATGGAACGGGCTATGTGCCCCGCCTGGCTCGCTTGCTGCCCGGCCCAGTGGAGCTTATCAACCTGGGCCGTTCGGGAGCGGTGCTCAGCCCCGCCATGCAAGCCCTGAGGCAGGGGATCCCGGCCAATTTGCTGCAGGATCAAGTGCCGCGCCTTCCCCCCGATGCCACCCTGATCACCATTTGGGTGGGCGGAAACGATACCAACGCCATCGCTCTGGCGGCGGCTCAACGGGCTCTCCAAGGTGAGGATCCCTTGCCCTTCGTCGATCAGCAGATCCGACAATTCGCCGCCGATTACCAAACCCTGCTGCAAGCGGTGCGTGCCCGTGCCCCTCAAGCTCGCCTGGCGGTGGCCAACCTGCCCAACTTCGCCCTGATTCCTCTGGGTCAGCAGCAACCCAGCAGCGTGCGCCAACTGCTCTCCCTGATCTCGGTTGGCCTCACGCAACGGGCCATCAACCCCTTAAGCCAACAGGGGATCCCGGTGGTGGACTTGCTCTGCGATCCCCGCTCCTACCGACGCGAGTCCTTCTTTCCCGGCCCGCTGGCCGACGGCTTTCACCCCAACGACCGGGGCTACGCCGATTTGGCCGATGCCTTCTTGAGCGCCCTTCGGCAACCGCTCCCTCCCCAAACCCGCTGCCCTCCCTTTAGCGAGGTGGGATCCCTGCAACCAGATGCGGCGGCAGAGTCTGCCCTCCGCAGTTTTCTCACGGATGGATACAAGCCGGCACAATAGGAAGGATCCCTGCGCTCGGCAAGGGATCCCAAAGGCGCTTAGACGATCCAGCCACGGAGAACGGGCCAGTTTTAGGAAGCAGCTACCGCTGCCGAGGAACGCCGCCGCCGGCCCAGAGCACCCGCTACCGGCTCCGGTTGGGTTTCCACACTCAAGGAAGACACAGACTCCTCTTCAGGGGATTGCACAAAAACCGCCACCGTGGGCTTGCCGGGCAATTGTTCTCGCAAGAAACGGCGCACCACCCGCTCCACTTCGCCCTTAAGGCCGGCCCAGTCGATGTCCAGGCTGCCCCGCTCCAGCGAGCGAGCAAATTGGGGCCACGCTTGCCGAAGGGTGTTCTCCAGAAGGGGTTTCAGGTCGGATCCCTTGAGTTGGTTCCCTTCCCCCGCCAAGCCAAAGGTTTGCACCTGCGGGGTGCAGAGCAACTGGCCGCTGCCGTCCAGGCTGATCACCACCGTCACCATGCCATCTTTGGCGATCTGCTGCCGCTCCTGCAGCATCTCATCCATCACCACTCCATCGTGGGAAGCGGCGATCATCTGCAGGCCAGAGGGGACGCGGCCCGTGATGGCAATGCGCTCCCGGTTCACCTCCACCACATCGCCGTTGTCGATGATTACAATGTTTTCCCGCGGGATCCCCATGCTCATGGCGGTTTCGGCGTGCTTGACCAGCATGCGGTATTCCCCGTGGGTGGGAACGAAGAACTTGGGGCGGGTGAGGGCAATCATCAGCTTCTGGTCTTCCTGGCAGCCGTGGCCGGAAACGTGCAGGCCCTTGTCTTTGCCGTAAATGACATTGGCTCCCAGCTCCATCAGCTTGTCGATGACCCGCGAGACCGCGATGGTGTTGCCAGGGATCGGGTTGGCCGACCACACCACCGTGTCTCCTGGCTTGATTTGCAACTGCGGGTGCTCACCGTTGGCAATGCGGGTGAGAGCAGCTAGAGGTTCTCCCTGGGATCCGGTGGTGAGGATGATCACCCGGTCATCCGGCAGGCTGTTGATCACATGCATCGGCTGCAGCGTTTCGTCCTTGCAGCGGATGTAGCCCAAACGCCGCGCGTGAGCCACCACATTCAGCATGGAGCGGCCCAGCAGAGACACCACCCGACCCTGCTGTTCGGCGATCTGCAGCACCAAGTTGAGACGATGCACCGAAGAAGCAAAGGTAGTGATGATCACCCGCCCTTTGGCTCCGGCAATGGCCTTGGTGAGACCCGGCACCACAGAGGCTTCGGAAGGGGTAAACCCCGGCACTTCCGCGTTGGTGGAGTCGCTGATCAGGCAGAGCACTCCCTTTTCCCCATGTTCGGCCAACCGCTGCAGGTCGAAGTACTCCCCATCCACGGGGGTATGGTCGATCTTAAAGTCGCCGGTCTGAATAATGACGCCCACAGGCGTGTGCAGAGCCACCGTAAAGCTATCGGCAAAAGAGTGGGTGTTGCGAATGAATTCGGCAAAAAAGTGCTTACTCAAGGGAACGATTTCACGGGGGCCAACAGGACGCAGCTCTGTGCGGTTGAGCAGGCCCACTTCCCGCAATTTCTCTTCCAGCAGCGCCAGCGCCAATCTGGGGCCGTAGATGACCGGAATATCGAACTCCCGCAAGTGATACGGGATCCCGCCGATGTGATCTTCATGGCCGTGGGTAATCACCATCCCCCGCACTTTGTCGCGGTTTTGCTTGATGTAGGTCATGTCCGGCAGCACGATGTTCACGCCGTGCATGCTCTCATCGGGAAAAGCCAAACCGGCATCCAAGAGGATAATGTCGTCCTCGTAGCGGAAGGCCCATGTGTTTTTGCCGATCTCCCGCTCGCCGCCCAGCGGAATCATCTGAACGGAAGAGGTGGATTGTGGGATCACAGAACGAGAAGCAACTGAAGAACGTGGTGTTGGCATATGGGTTTAGATCCTCAACAGTAAAAAAACAAAAACAGAAATGGGCACAAGCTATCCCCAACAAGGCTGTGGGTGAAAGCTGAACTCAGCCGCCGCAACTTATTTGCTTCCCAAGCTGGGAAAGAGCTTTTCGGGGAAAAAGCCACTTACCCACAGGTCAAACGCCACAAAAGAGCCCCTTGCAAACCCCTGAAAACCGTGGTCATGGCAGAAGCAAAGCCTAAAAATGCAATCATGAAACTTTCGTCGCCATTTGTTCGGATCCCTTCGATTCAGCCAGTAGGCCCATCTCTTCAAGCACCTGTCGCAAAACCTGCAGAGAACTGGGCTGTAGAGGCGCTAGGGGAAGGCGCGCCCGACCCACTCGCCAACCCTGCATCTCCAATGCGGCCTTAATCGGAACTGGGTTGGTCTCGATGAATAAAACCTTGAACAACGGAAACAGGCGCAGGTGGTGGGCCAAAGCTTGATCGTGTTGCCCCCTGATGTAGCTCTGGATCAACTCCTGCAACTGCAACCCAACTAGGTGGCTGGCTACACTGACCACACCGCTGCCTCCCAAAGATAGGAGTGGCAACGTCAGAGAGTCATCTCCCGAATAAATGGCGAAACGCGAGGGAGTGAGTCGCCGAATTTCCGAAGCTACATCCATCATACCACTGGCTTCTTTGATGGCGACAACCGTTTCCAATTCTGCTAATTGGGCTACAGTCTCCGGCTGTAAACTGGCCCCTGTCCGACTGGGAATGTTGTAGAGCAAGATGGGCAGGTCACTGGCTTGGGCGATGGCCTTGAAGTGCTCATAAAGGCCGGCCTGGGTAGGCTTGTTGTAGTAGGGCACCACCTGCAGAGAGCCATCCAAACCGAGTTGAGCGGCCTTTTTTGTGGCTTCAATGGCCTCACGGGTGGAGTTGGATCCCGTCCCGGCGATCACCTTAGCCCGACCGGCTACGGCATCTCGCACCACGCGGAACAGCTCATACTCCTCTTGCCAGGTTAGGGTGGGAGATTCGCCTGTGGTGCCACAGACCACCAAGCCGTCACTGCCGTGGGTTGCCAAGTAATCGGCCAAACGAGCGGCCTCATCGTAGTTAAGCTCCCCCTCATCAGTAAAGGGGGTAACCATGGCCGTCAGCACTCGACCGAAGTTCACCGATTGCTTCTCCCCATCAACCACACCAATCCGACGATTAACCGGGCGACCCAGATGAGACCAGTTTGTTTTTCCATCATACCTGCCTTTGCGTTAGGGATCCCGCTTGCCTGCCCTGCCAAGGCCCAGTTTGTGCCTCACCCGGTTGCCACAGGCTGGATAAAAGGGAGATAACAAAGAAGACAGACCGTTTGAACACGGAATGTATAGCCATTTGCCAATCCTGCCCCTACCTTTGGGGGGAGCAGCCTTTCTACCGACACTTGAGGATCCCTATGGACGCCCTAACTGCCCTGAAAGAGCGCATTTCCGCCGACAAATTGGATCCCAGCCGCCGTTTATCGGAAGCGGAGATCCGAGAGCTGGTGGCTTATGCTACGGAAGCTCCTTCTTCCTTCAACATTCAGCACTGGCGGTTTGTTGCGGTCACCGACCCGGAAGACAAAGAGCGCCTCAAATCTCTGGCCTACAACCAACAGAAGGTGGCGGATGCATCGGTGGTGTTTATCATCCTGGGGGATCTGCGGGGGTATGAGAAACTGCCTGAAATTGTGCAAAGAAGCGTTGCTGCCGGGATCCTCTCGCCCGAAAAAGCGGAAGGCTGGGTGAACATGGCCCAGGCAACCTATCTGATACATTCACGCTGAACTCTCCTGAACATGGTTCAGGAAAGAAGCGATCGCATCCTGCCTATCTCTGTTCGCGTCAGCGGGACGGAGTCCAAGCAGGAAGGCGGTATCCCGCAAAGCCCTGAGGAATACCCCCCGAGCGCTTTCCCCCTTCACTTCCCGGCAACCGTTGCGGTGGACTCAAGGATCAGGGGGAAACTTGGTCTACTATATCCCTCTCAATGACTTTTGCCAAACCGCCTAAAGCTCAGTAAATTCAGCAAAGTTCAGGGTTTTGGGGGTTAGAGGCATGCTCCACAATCCCACCTTGGCGCGGGATGAAGCGATTCGCTCTGGGGCGATGGCTGCCATGGCGCTGATGATCGCGGCTCAGGCCAAGGGTTTGGTGAGCGGGCCGATGATCGGCTTTGATCCGGAAGGGGTAAAGCGGGAGTTCGGCATTGCCGACCGCTACGTGCCGGTGATGCTGCTGGCGGTTGGATATGCGGCAGCGGGTAACCTGCCGCGCAAGCCTCGCTTGGGGGTGGATGAAGTTCTGGCCTTTGGGCGAGGGCGGGAGTTTTAGCCCTAGGCTCAGGTGGGATCCCTGTCGCCCTCTCCTGGGCTCCTACCGGCATCAAGCCTTGAGAAAATGAACCAGCTGTTGCAAGCGATCCCAAGCGGCACCCCTGGCGAGAATCTCGCGAGCTTGGGCGATCCCGGTTCTCCAATCAGGGGCCACTCCGGCCACCTGCAGGGCCAAAGCAGCATTCAAGGCCACCACATCCTGCTGGGCAGGCGTCCCGGATCCCTGAAGGACTTGGGCGAGGATGGCGGCATTTTCCGCCACATCCCCCCCCTTGAGAGCTTGGGTGGGTGCCAGGGTCAGCTCGTAATCTGCAGGGTTCAAGACTTCCGTCCGTACCAGCCCACCGGACAGGATGCCCAGATCGGTGGGTTGATCCAGACCGGCCTCGTCGAGACCTTCGCGGCTGTGCAACACAATGGCCCCTTCCCGTCCCAACAGGCGCAGGGCCTCTGCCATTACCGGCACCAGCTCCTGGGCGTAAACCCCGATCACCTGGCGGTTGGGATAGAGGGGGTTGACCAAGGGCCCCAACAGGTTGAAAATGGTGCGAACCTTGAGGGCCCGCCGATAGGGGATCACCGCCCGCATGGCCGGGTGCCACTGGGGAGCAAACAAAAAGGTGATGCCCACTTCCGCCACAGCCGCCCGCACCCGCTCTGGCTCAGCCCCCAAGTTCACCCCCAGGGCCTCCAGCACATCCGCCGAGCCGACCTTGCCAGAGGCGGAACGGTTGCCATGTTTAACCACCGGGATCCCGGCTGCACTGACCACAAAGGCCACCGCCGTGGAAATGTTAAAAGTGCCGGCCCCATCGCCGCCGGTGCCACAGGTATCCACCAGGAGAGGCAAGTCCAGCGGGGATCCCAGCGAAGCCCGCTGTAGCACTCGTGCCATGCCGGCCAGTTCACCGGCGCTCACACCCTTGGCTTGCAGGGCCGCCAGAATCGCCCCCGACACCACATCTGGCACTTGGTTCTGGAGCCAACCGTTCATCAACTGTTCAGCTTGGGCTTCGCTGAGAGATTGCCGATCCAGCAACTGCCCCAAAAGCTGTGGCCAAAGGTCAGCCGTTTCCGTCATGGGTCGGGATCCTGGGTGTCAGCGGGTACTTATAGTAGCGTATCCCGCCTCTGGGTCACTTGCCTCGTGCAGGTCGGGCCATGCTGATGGTTGGTATAGTGGGTTTGACCTGAGCCGTTTCCGGCCCTAGCAGGGTGCGCTCCATTCTTCTCTTCCCTCCCGGAGGTTGTGATGAACCCTCCAACTAACCCAAGGGCTTGCAGCCCGCTTGCACGAGCGGGAGCCTTTCCCCCCATCCATGTTGTGGGCGGGGGGTTGGCGGGGACAGAAGCTGCTTGGCAAATTGCCCAGGCAGGGTTGCCTGTCATCCTTTCGGAGATGCGCCCCGTGCGTCAGAGCCCGGCCCATCACACCGATCAGTTGGGGGAGCTGGTGTGCAGCAACTCCTTTGGGGCTGCGGCCAGCGATCGGGCGGCAGGGCTGCTCAAGGAAGAACTGCGACAACTGGGATCCCTGGTGATCGCGACGGCGGATTGCCATGCAGTGCCGGCAGGAGGGGCATTGGCAGTGGATCGGGCCCGCTTCAGCCAGGCTCTCACGGAAGCCATTCAAAACCATCCCCGCATCACCCTGCGTCGGGAGGAGGTGACGGAGATCCCGGAGGGCATTGCCGTCCTCTGTACCGGCCCTCTGACCAGCGATCCCCTGGCCAAGGCACTGCAAGCCTTTACGGGCCTGGAGTACCTGAGCTTTTTCGATGCTTCTAGCCCCATTGTTACCGGGGATTCGTTGAACCGAGCGGTGGTGTTTCAGGCTTCCCGCTACGACAAGGGGGAAGCAGCCTATCTCAACTGCCCCATGACGGAAGCGGAGTACGAACGGTTTTGGCGGGCGCTGGTGGAGGCAGAGCAGGCGCCCCTCAAGGATTTTGAACGGGAGGAGCGCAAGTTTTTCGAGGGCTGCTTGCCGATTGAAGAAATGGCGCGCCGGGGCAAAGACACCCTCTGTTTCGGCCCCTTGAAGCCGGTGGGGCTGGTGGATCCGCGCACGGGATCCCGTCCTTACGCGGTGGTGCAGTTGCGGCAAGAGGACAAAGCAGGGCAGCTGTGGAACTTGGTGGGCTTTCAAACCAACTTGAAATGGGGAGAACAGCAGCGGGTCTTTCGCCTCATCCCCGGCCTGGAACAGGCGGAGTTTGTCCGCTTTGGGGTGATGCACCGCAATACATTTTTGAATTCGCCCCAGCTTCTGTGGCCGACCTTGCAATTTCGTCGCCGACCCACGCTGTTTGCCGCCGGCCAGTTGGTGGGCACCGAGGGCTATGCCTGCGCGGTGGCAGGGGGATGGTTGGCCGGACAGAACGCCGCCCGCCTGGCTCTGGGGTTGCCCTTGATCACGCTGCCCCCCGAAACAATGATGGGATCCCTGTTTCAGTTCATCAGCAGCGCCGATCCCAGGCACTTTCAGCCGATGCCGGCCAACTTTGGGCTGTTGCCGGATTTGGAGGGGCGCCAGCTTCGCAACAAGCAGGAGCGCTATGGCCGTTACCGGGATCGGGCTTTGGCTGCTCTGAAAACGACTGGGTTGGTGCGCCAAGTGCAAACTGCCTAGGGGAGGCCCAGGCTGGAGCGTGTTCCCGACCATTGCGATCCAAGTCAAAGTCGAGATTGAGCGTTATCGTCATTTGAAACTAGATTGAGACACTTCCTAGGCGTTTCGCGACCGCCCCCAGCCCCTCTCCCTCTGGGGGAGGAGAGTCGGGAAGCAATGCCACAGAAATATTTAGAAATGTTTCATTCCTATGCCGCGGTAGCAGATCCCAAAACGAGCTGTCAAAAGCTGGGCAAACCTGTTGGCTACCTTCCCTCTTTCCGCTGCTCACAAGACAAAAGGGCGCGCATGGACTCCAACAGTTGGGGTGCCCTCTGGGTTAGGTCTTGATAGAGGCAAATTTGCTGTTGGCAGCGGGCCAGGTTATGGGCCTTGCGGCTGGGGTAGCGTTGGGGATCCCAATTCCAGTAAGCGTCTTCAAACCAATCCTGCAAAAAGCGCATCCCCAATTCCAGGGTAATCAGTTGGATCCCTTGGAGAAGGAGTTCCGGTTGTAAGGCGTGCAAGTTCCCGGTTTGGGCATAGCCCCGCAACCCGGCCAGGATCGCCTCTGGCTGAAGGGTATTTCCTCGTTTGCCCCAGGAGCGCAGGGCATCCCCCAATTCAACATAGAGATTGTGATACATAAAGGTGTCCAGATCCACCAGGCCCACAAATCGCCCCTGCTCATCGAACAAAAAGTTGTTGAACTTGAGATCGGCATGGATGATTTGAGTTGGGATCCCCGAGGGCAGCAGAAGATTGGGCACAGTTTCGATTAAAAACTGCCATTCTGCCTGCACTTCTAGGGCCGGCTCATACTGGCGTAGCTGTTGCCAAAGGTGAGCCGTATCGTGAAAATGCGGGATCTGGAAGCGAAAACGATAGTCCATCTGGGCCAAGAGTCGATGCAGGCGTCCAACGGCTGCCCCCGCCTCTTCCAGATAGCCCCAATTGGGAGGAGTTGGGTGACAGGATCCCGGCAGACAATCCATGACCCGCCACAGCCCTTCTGCCCAGGACAAGTGCAGGGATCCATCGCGAGCGCGACGGAATCGGGGCACAGGGAAGCCGTGTTGTCTCAGCCATTGGCCGATGGCTTGACCATCTTCAGTGACAGCAGGATCAAATCGGGGGTGAAGGCGCTGGACGATGAAGGATCCCTCAGAGGTGTTGAGTTTCCAAGTTTGGTGAATGAGGCCCACTCGGATGGCTTCGGGTGGCTCTGGATCCCCCAGTTGAAAGTGCTGGACAAGGGGATCCAGCCAAGTCAGGTCAAGCATAGGCAAGGAAGAAATCTATTCAAGCTTGGGGTGCTGGGTCGATCTTTTCGTTTTCAGAGCTGCCTCAAACTGCTTACCACAGCGGCGGCCTTTGAGGCTTACAGTTCAAGTTCCATTGAAGTGGCTTCATGTTGACGATTTTACCGTCCTCGATAAACAGGGCAAGTTGTTTGGGAGGGTGCAGCTTGTTATGCAACCACAGCCTTTTTGCGGCTCACCCGAACGGGACTTGTCGCCAGAACTCACTGCCCAATTGGCCGAGAACTCAGGTGTCGTTGTGGCAAACCCGCGAAAGAGCCCCATTTGCTACCTTAATGAAGGTTGCTGGCCGGACAACCGTTAGGTTCCCTCATCACCCCATGGATACCCGCCTAATCAACATTGGCTTTGGCAACATCGTCGCCGCTGGGCGTGTGGTCGCCATTGTCAGTCCCGAGTCAGCTCCCATCAAACGCATCATCAGCGATGCCCGCGAGAGGGGCCAGTTGATAGATGCCACCTATGGTCGTCGTACCCGCGCTGTCATTATCACCGATTCCGGGCACGTTATCCTCTCCGCCATCCAACCCGAAACCGTTGCCAACCGCTTCCTCACGGCCAAGCCCGGTTTGTCAGAGGAGACCGAGTGAAAGCCCATCGCTGTAAGCCGTTTGAGAAACCAGAAGTGAGATATCCTAAAACAAACCCAAACAAGTCAATTGCCCAGCCGTCTTGCGTCGGTCTCTGTCTATGCCAACCTCTCCTACCCCGGTTTCCTCTGAGTGTACGCAGCAGCAGGGATCCCTTCCGGCTCCTACCCCGCGCGGTCGCTTGGTGGTTTTGACAGGGCCCAGCGGAGTGGGTAAGGGTACGCTGGTCAACCAGTTGCGCCAGCGCCACCCCGAGCTGTATCTCTCGGTTTCGGTCACCACCCGCCCCCCCCGCCCCAGCGAACAGGAAGGTGTCAACTACTACTTTCGCAGCCGGGAGGAATTTCTCAACTTGATTGAAGCCAACGAGCTGTTGGAATGGGCACAGTATGCGGGCAACTTTTACGGCACTCCCCGCGAGATCGTGTTCCAAAAACTTAACCAGGGTCAGGATGTGCTGCTGGAAATTGAGCTGGCGGGGGCCCGTCAGGTGAGGCAACAGTACCCAGATGCCATTCGCATCTTTCTCTGTCCCCCTTCTCTGGAAGAGCTGGAACGTCGCATCCGCGAGCGCGGACAAGACTCGGAGGCCAGCATCGAGCGCCGCCTGGAACAGGCCCGCAAGGAATTGGATGCCCAAGACGAATTTGACTACGTGATTGTCAACGACAACCTGGAGCAAGCGCTGCAGGAGCTGGAAGCCCTGCTCTATCCCCCCTCTCCCTCTTCAAAGGAGCAGCAGCCCTAGCTTCTCCAGCCCCTTCCCGGAACGCTGGTGTCGGTGGTGCAGTGGCTCCAGATTGGGCCTAGGGTTAACTTTCGGTTAAGAAAAAAGCTGCTGGGGAGGGTAGTTTGGCTTTACCAAAAAACTGGGTCTGAAGCCCCGCCCTAAGGCCTACGGCCCGCTGACGCGACCAGGGCGGCTTTTATCTTGCTAGACCTTTGATAAAATAGGCCCATGCGCGTCCTCGAAGCCAAGCTCCTCAACGGCACAGCCCAGCAGTACCAAGCCCTGGATGAGGCCATTCGGACTGCCCAGTTCGTGCGCAACAAGTGCCTGCGCCACTGGATGGATCATCAGGGGGTGAACAGGGCCACGTTGTACTCCCTCTGCAAGGACTTGGCCAGAGAGTTCCCCTTCGCCCAGAAGCTGAACTCCTCTGCCCGGCAAGCCAGTGCGGAGCGAGCCTGGTTTGCCATCTCCAACTTCTACCGCCGCTGCAAGGAGAAGGCAGCCCGGAAGGGCTATCCCAAGTTCCAGAAACATTGCCGCTCCGTGGAGTACAAGCTATCCGGCTGGAAGCTGTCTCCTGACGGCATGTCCATCACCTTCACGGACGGCTTCCAGGCGGGCACCTTTGCCCTGTACTGCAACGGCGAGGCGCGGCGGGACATCCTCACCCTGAAAATCAATCGGGTGCGGGTAGTGCGGAGAGCCGATGGCTACTACGCCCAGTTCTGCCTGGACGTGGAGCGTCGGGAGAAGGTGGGCTACACCGGCAAGGCGGTGGGGCTGGATGTGGGCTTGATGCACTTCTACACCGACAGCCACGGAAACAAGGTAGAGTGCCCCAAATTCTTGCGTCGTGCCGAAAAAAGGTTGAAGCGAGAGCAACGCAGGTTAAGTCGGAAGTTTCGGAGAGGGGCCAAACCCCAATCCAAGAACTACCACAAGCAGAGGAAGCGACTAGGCAAGGTACACCTGAAGGTTCAACGCCAGCGTAGAGACTGGGCTGTGAAGCTGGCCCGGTGCGTGGTGACATCTAACGTTCGCTTGCAGCGGCGCGGAGCGCTTTGTCGTGGTGTACGAGGACTTGCAGGTGCGGAACTTGGTGCGGAATCACCACTTGGCTAAGTCGATTCACGATGCGAGCTGGAGTTTATTCACCGGGTGGCTGGACTCCTACGGGAAGGTCTTCAACAAGGTGGTGGTGGCCGTGCCGCCCCAGTACACCAGTCAGGACTGTTCTCATTGTGGCCACTGGGTGAAGAAGACGCTGTCCACTCGCACCCATCAATGCCCGCAGTGTGGGGTGGTACTTTGCCGGGATGAGAATGCGGCCATCAACATCCTGCGCAAAGGGTTGGAGTTGTTGGGTGAGGAGTGGAACAACGGTACCTTTGGGCAAAAGGGAACCGCCCCGAAAGGGGGAACGCCTGGGGAGAAAGGCCTACGGCCCGCTGCCGCGATGAGCACCGCTGCTGTGGAGGGGCAACCTGACACGGTAAGTGCTGTCGCAGAACCAGGAACCAGAATCCCCTGCCTTTAGGCAGGGGAGTATGTCAATTGTGAGATAATGGTAAAGCTGCGCTTTCTGTGCAGCCTCTGGTTCTAATCAGTTCTATCTGGCCAATTAGGGGATAGTATGCTGCACACACTATCTGGCCAATTAGGGGATAGGTCTCCAGCTCTGATCGGGATCCACTGTATCCTGGAGCTTTACGACTGCCCGGCCAAACTTTTGGATGATGCCTCTCTGGTGCAACAGGCTTTGCGGGAGGCAGCGAGACGCTCCAACTCCACCTTTTTGGGAGAGCTGTGCCATCCATTTGAGCCACAGGGGATTACAGCCCTCGCTCTTTTGGGGGAATCCCACATCTCCATTCACACCTGGCCCGAAGCGGGCTACGCGGCGGTGGATGTGTTCACCTGTGGTCGCCACACCCGACCGGAAGCGGCCTGTGAATATCTGATCGACGTGTTTCAAGCGCGACGATATTCCCTGCGCAAGGTGCCCCGCCGCACCGCGCAACCGACACTCCTGGAAGAGGCCCCAGACTCGGCTGAGGTGCTCACCTGTGAAGCGACCCGACGAAGGCGCTGAGATCTTCGCCAATCGCAGCTTTTTCCAGACTGTCATGGGGGCCATCTGTAGGCTGGGTGGGATCCGATTCACCCCAGAGGTCAGTCTATGTTGCTGGAAAAAGCTGTAGCGAGGTGCTTATGAGCAGCCCGAGAAGTTTCTTCTGGGTTCAGGAGTACTTTACCCCTTGGGACTACACCGCCCGTGCCGTCACGCGCATCTTGGCCTACCGAAAAACCCCTTTCCAGGAGATGCTGATCGCCGAGACGGGGGCCTTCGGCAAGGGTCTGATGCTGGATGGGCATTGGCAATCCACTACCGTGGATGAGTTTCTGTACCACGAGGCTTTGGTTCATCCGGCTATGGTGCAGGTTGTCCAAGCGGGCGGGATCCCCCGGCGGGTACTGGTGTTGGGGGGGGCAGAAGGGGCAACGCTGCGGGAGGTGCTGCGTTGGCGCTCGGTGGAGCAGGTGGTGATGGTGGACATCGATGGGGAGGTGGTGGCAGCCTGCCGAGAGCACCTGCCGGAAATGCACCAGGGATCCTTTGAAGATCCGCGGGTGGAGGTGGTGATTGCCGATGCCTTGGATTTTCTCCAGGAAACAGGCCCCATTTGGGATGTGATCCTTTCCGATCTTTCCGATCCCATTGAGTCCGGCCCTGCCTACCGCCTCTTCACCCAGGAGTTTTTCCGCCAGATCCGCTCCAAGTTGCAGCCAGATGGGGCTTTCACCATCCAAGCCGGGCCGACGGGGCCGGTTGAGCTTCATCAACACACCCGCATTGTTCGCACCCTGAAAACGGTGTTTGCCGCCGTGCAGCCCTACGCCATCTATGCCCCCACCTACGGTGGCCCACTGGGTTTTGCCCTGGCAGCTCAGGATCCCATCTCCCCCAGGCCAGAACCGGAGCAGATCGACCAGATTCTGAGCCAACAGTTGGATCCCGAGCGAGGGGCACTGCAATTCATCGATGGCATCACCCTTCTGGGCCTCTACCAAGTCCCAGCTCACCTGCGCCGTGCCATTGCCGCCGAGACCACGGTTTATACCCTGGACAACCCGCCTCGCATCGAATAAGGGGCTATCCAGCACCCCGAAGGGATCCCAGGAGAGTTTGTCTTTGGTGCCATAACTTGGTAGATTCGTGAGCAGCCGAATTTTGCTTCCCTGATGAAAGTCCTGGTTATTGGTGGTGACGGATACTGTGGCTGGGCGACGGCCCTATACCTATCCAACAGGGGTTATGAGGTGGCCATTCTCGATTCCTACGTCCGCCGCCTCTGGGATCTGCAACTGGGGGTTTCTACCCTGACCCCAATTGCCCAGCTAGAGCAACGGGTGGATTGCTGGAAGGGGCTAACCGGCAAGGACATTCCCATCTTTGTCTGCGACGTTACCAACTACGAAGCCCTGATCTCCTGCATGCGCCGCTTCCCGCCGGAGGCCATTGTTCACTTTGGCGAGCAGCGCTCTGCCCCTTACTCGATGATCAGCCGCGAGCATGCGGTGATGACCCAGGTGAACAACGTGGTGGGCACCTTGAACATCCTCTACGCCATCAAGGAGGAATTTCCCGATTGCCACCTGGTGAAGCTGGGCACCATGGGCGAGTACGGCACCCCCAACATCGACATCGAGGAGGGGTACATCACCATCGAGCACAATGGCCGCAAGGATACCCTGCCCTACCCCAAGCAGCCGGGATCCATGTATCACCTCTCCAAAGTACACGACAGCCACAACATCCACTTCGCCTGCCGCGTCTGGGGCCTGCGGGCCACCGACCTCAACCAAGGGGTGGTATACGGCGTGCTCACAGAAGAAACCGGCATGGACGAGGTGCTGATCAACCGTCTCGATTACGATGGCGTATTCGGCACAGCTCTGAACCGCTTCTGCATTCAAGCGGCCGTGGGCCATCCGCTGACAGTGTATGGCAAGGGCGGCCAGACCCGCGGTTTCCTGGATATCCGCGACACGGTGCGCTGCGTGGAGCTGGCCATTGCTCACCCTGCCGAGCCGGGCCAATTCCGGGTGATGAACCAGTTCACAGAGCAATTTAGTGTTGAGCAACTGGCGTTGCTGGTGCAAAAGGCGGGAGCCACCATGGGCCTGAAGGTGGAAATCAACCACCTGGAGAACCCCCGCGTCGAGCTGGAAGAGCACTACTACAACGCCAAAAACACCAAGCTCCTAGACCTGGGCCTCCAGCCCCACTATCTGTCCGATTCCCTCTTGGATTCGCTGCTCAACTTTGCTCTCAAGTACAAGGATCGGGTGGATGTGCGGCAGATTTTACCCAAGGTGAAGTGGAAAGGTTAACTCTCCAGGCAAGCTTGGGCCAGGCTCAGCCAGCCGCGCGCCAGGTTGTCCAGGTTATAGCCGCCTTCCAAGCCGAAGAGGGTTTTGCAGGTCACCTGCTCCAGGCAAAGGCGGGCCATGCGGCCAAAGTCTTCCGGCTCTAGCCGCATACCGGCCAAGGGATCCCCTTTGGCACAGTCGAAGCCGGCGCTCACCAGCAGCAAATCCGGCTGGAACGCTTGCAAGAACGGCAAGATCTTCTCGTCGAGGGCCTTTTTGTAGGCCAACCAATCCGAGCCGGCAGGCAAAGGCACGTTGCAGAGGTTGCCGTGGATCCCGGTTTCCTGGGCCAATCCCGTGCCGGGATAGAGGGGAAACTGGTGGATAGAGGCATAAGCCAGTTGGGGATAGCGCTCCACCACCGCCTGCGTGCCGTTGCCGTGGTGAACATCCCAATCGAAAATCGCCACCCGCTTTACCCCCGGCTGATCCAGCGCCCACAGCGCCGCAATGGCCGCGTTGCTGAAGAGGCAAAATCCCATTGCCCGTTCCGGCTCCGCGTGATGCCCAGGCGGACGACACAGCACCAAAGCCGGCTGAGCGGTGGCCAAAACCGAAGCAGAGCCGGCAATCCAAGCTCCCACAGCCAGGCGCGCTGCCTCAAAACTTCTCCCCGAGAGAGCAGTGTCGGCATCAATGTGTCCCCCACCTGCTGCTGCCAACTCAGCCACCTGTTGAATGTGCCGACGCGAGTGTACTCGCTCCAGCTCTGCCAGCTCCGCCAAGGGGGGATCCCGCCATTCCAACTGGTTGGCAAAAGGGGCACCACGCAGCGCCTTAACAATGGACTGCAAGCGAGCCGGACGCTCGGGGTGAAATGGCCCAGTATCGTGGCTGAGGAAAATATCGGAATAGTAAACAGGCAACATGGGCAGAGGCAACAAGCTAAGGCAACGCCTTTGCAGTGTAGCTTAAGCCCGCCCCCTCTATCCGTAGAAGACCTCTGACATGGATCCCGCATAGGGGTCAAGGCCAAAAGAGGCTTGTTGGAGTTTTTGATTGACCACATCCCGCACTACCGACCGCAGCAATTCCAGCTCAGAGGAATTGAGTTGATCGCGGCTGGGACACTCATCGGCAGCCAGCCACATGTAGATGGCGGGGACCCGGTTTAGGATCTGCTGCATCATCGCTTCCCGCTCCCTAGCGTCATAAAACACCTGTTGATGGGGGTGCTCAGTGGAGAGGATAGTTTCCAGTTCTCCCAATGCCAGGTACTCGACGATATTAACCAACATCTTTTCCATGATGAATGTCCCTCCTAAAAATCCCTGTCGCTCTTAAAAACAGACATTAAACAAAAAACGCTGCTTCCCCATCTTCCTCCGCTGCTTTTGGCACCGGATTTTGCCTACAGGCCGACCATTTAAGCCGGTTGCAGTTAAGTCTGCCGTCGGGAAGAAGTTGCGGTTTCGTTCGTAAGATCCTCTTGTGCAGCCAATCCTTGCCTCCTCTATTCGCCTCGTTTGCCTTTCCACTTGCCGCTGAAAGCAGCCAATAGGAGCCATCAGCAGCTGGAAAATCTTTTTGCTGGTATTCAGTACCAACGAAGAATTATCAGCGTTCAAGAGAAACAAGGTAGAGCGTTTAACAAAGACTATAGAAACTCGACTGCAAAAGGCAGGAAGATCTTACTCAGCTATTTGTCATTCACTACCCTAACACGTGACTGTGTAAGAAATTGCGGGAATATTAAGAAACTTACATATTTCTTGACAATTGACTAAAACTTCTGTCTGTCAAGGAGGCCCTGGAAGGCAGTTAAAGAGTTGTAAAGAGCAACTCTTCCCTTGGCTCCAAGACCTGAAGAACTGCCAAATCCAGGGATCCAAAACAAATAGATTTAGCCTGCTATGGGCAGATCGACTCGCTGAGCCTGGATCCAGAAAGACTCTAGGTCATAGTAGTCCCTTTCCTGTTGCATAATCACATGGACAATGAGATCGGCATAGTCGATCAGTATCCAAGAGGCCGATTCCTGCCCTTCGATGCGGCGCGGAGTTTGTTTCCACTCGTCCCAAACCTTTTCCTCAATTGCTCGGGCAATGGCGCGGACTTGCGTAAGCGAGTAGCCGCTGACCAGAAGAAAGTAATCTGCCAAAGTGGAGACTTGGGATACATCCAGCAGAACGATATCGCCACCTTTTTTCTCTTCTGCCGCGCGAGCTGCACTCAGCGCCATGCAATAGATGGGATCCCCAGCAGGGGCAGGCATGAGATGTAGCAACTAAAACCCTCCTAAAACGACTGAGTTAACCTAGGACACCGCTTTTTCTAAAGGATGTAACAAAAAATGATTCCGAGTCATGAGTGTGCGCGGATGAACCACCTGATTCCGGTCTAGCAAAAATTTTAGGCTCAAGTCACATACTCCCACTACGGTTTTAGACAAATCTACAAAAGCCATCTGCCGCAACCGCTCCAATTCTGGGTTGCTGCCCCGATTCGGCTCCAGGGCATCGGCCACGAAAACCACGCAACTGAGCGGATCCATGCCGGGCTGCCCTAGCGTGTGGTTGGCAATGGCCGCCAAAATCTCCGGGTCCTGTACCTGAAACTGCTCCCGCGCCACCAGGGATCCCACCTCAGCGTGCAGGATGTGAGGTTCGGCCCGCTCAATTTCATCCAGCTCCCGTTCCTGAGCCACCCTTTGCAACAGTTGCTCCGGCGGGAAAGCCTTGGCCAAGTCGTGCATCAGCCCTGCCCAAGCAGCTTTCTGCTCATCCAGCCCGTAGTGGGCCGCCAGCTGTCGGGCCATCCCCTCTACCCCCAAGATATGGCGGAGGCGAGGAGGAGACACCCGCTCCTGTAGCCAGGCCAACACCTCTTCCCGCCCCAGTTGAGTGCCCATGGCCCTAGTCATTCTGCAGCTTCAGCACGGCCATAAACGCTTCTTGGGGCACATCCACCGTTCCCACCGCCTTCATGCGTTTTTTCCCCTCTTTTTGTTTTTCCAAAAGCTTGCGTTTGCGGGTCACATCTCCTCCGTAGCATTTGGCCAAGACGTTTTTGCGCAGGGCTGGTATGGTTTCACGAGCAATCACCTTAGAGCCAATTGCCGCCTGAATGGGCACTTCAAATTGATGGCGTGGGATCAGCTCCCGTAACTTGGCAACTAGGGAACGGCCTACATAAAAAGCTTTATCCCGATGCACAATCGTGGATAGAGAATCCACCACATCGCCGTTGATCAAAATGTCCAAACGCACCAAATCATCGGCGCGATAGCCAATCATTTGATAATCCATACTGGCATAGCCACGGGTGCGTGATTTCAATTGGTCGAAAAAGTCGGTGACCACTTCCGCCAGAGGCAGCTCATACACCAGCGTAGTCCGACCCTGCGCCAGATATTTCATGTCTTTAAAAGTGCCGCGTTTGGTTTCACACAGCTCCATCACGGTACCGACAAATTCCTCAGGAAGAATCACCTCTACCCTGACAATCGGCTCCTCAATGCTGGTGCGCTCGTTGGGGGGAGGCAGCTTGCTGGGATTGTCCACCCGAATCACAGAGCCGTTGTTGAGGGTAACTTGGTACACCACCGTCGGAGCTGTGATCACCAGATCGAGATTGTACTCCCGCTCTAGGCGTTCCTGCACCACCTCCATGTGCAGCAGGCCCAGAAAACCACAGCGGAAGCCGAAGCCCATGGCGCTGGAAATTTCTGGCTCAAAGTACAGGGCAGCATCGTTGAGCTTGAGCTTTTCCAGAGCCTCTTTGAGTTCGGCGTACTGATCGGAGCTGCTGGGGAACAGGCCACAAAACACCATCGGCTTGGCTTCTTTGTAGCCGGGCAGGGGCTCAGGAGCTTTGCGATTCACCAGGGTGATGGTGTCCCCAACCCGGGCGTGTTCCACGCTCTTGATGGCAGCGGCCATGTAGCCCACCTCGCCCGCATGTAGGGCATCCACCGGCTCTTGGTTGGGACGCATCACCCCCAGCTCGGTAATCTCGTATTCTCGGCCAGAGGCCATAAAGCAAATCTTGTCCCCCGTTTTCACCTCCCCGTCCATGATGCGCACATAGACGATCACGCCGCGATAGGCGTCGTAGTAGCTATCGAAAATCAAGGCCCGCAAGGGATCCGCCACCGTATCCCGTGGGGGGGGCACCCGCTGCACAATGGCCTCCAGAATCTCTTGAATGCCAATACCCACCTTGGCAGAGGCGAGGATTGCCCCGCTGCAGTCGAGGCCGATTACCTGCTCAATCTCCGCAATCACCCGCTCCGGCTCGGCGCCCGGCAGGTCGATTTTGTTGATCACCGGAATAATTTCCAGGTTGTTCTCCAGGGCCAGGTACACATTGGCCAAGGTTTGGGCTTCCACGCCTTGAGAGGCATCCACCACCAGCAGCGCCCCTTCACAGGCGGCCAGGGAGCGGGAGACTTCGTAGGTGAAGTCCACATGCCCCGGCGTATCGATCAGGTTCAAAACGTAGTCTTGGCCGTCTTGGGCACGGTAGTTCATGCGGGCCGCTTGCAGCTTGATGGTAATGCCCCGTTCCCGCTCCAGTTCCATGCTGTCCAGCAGTTGCGGCTTCATCTCGCGAGCTGAAACGGTGCCCGTTTCCTGCAGGAGGCGATCGGCGAGGGTGGATTTGCCGTGGTCGATGTGGGCGATGATGGAAAAGTTGCGAATACGGGAGACAGGAACGCCGGTCATAAAAACCTGATCAGGGCAAAGATTTTTTACAATGCTAGCCTGTCTGGCCCTCTGCCTAAGCCAAGGCTGCCCAGAAGTTGGCTGCTGAGGGGAGAAGATACAGCTCTTCTGTCGGGCACCGGAGCGTCCTCCGCATTGGCCGGGACAGCTCCTTTCCGGCAGCGCTGACTAGAGCCGGTACAACAGACGTGCCGCTTGTGTGGCAGGGATGGGATCCGTGAAGATGGAAAAAGCCAGAACGAACTTAGGCGGTGTTGTCGCCAGCTCGCCAGGAGGCTATGGGTCTGACCCGACGGCAGAGGAAGCAGTCCAGAACCCTGCCCAAAGCACTACTTGTCTAACTTCTCAATGTAGGGGCGAATGTCATTGAGGTCGATGTAGCGGTCGGTGGCGTTGCGCAGCTCGCGGGCGATCATCCCTTCGGTGGAGACAACTGTAATCAGCGTGTTTTTGGAACGCAACAGCTCGACGGCCCGCTCAAAATCTCCATCGCCGCTAAATAGAATGATCCTATCGTACTGGCCAACGGTGTTGAACATATCGATTACTATTTCGATATCCAGATTTGCTTTTTGGGAGTACCGACCGGAGTCTTCATCTCGATATTCTTTGAGGATCTTGGTGCGCACAGTGAAGCCCATGCTGATCAGAGCGTCTCGAAAGGCCCTCTGATCATGGGGATCCTTGATGCCGGTGTACCAAAATGCGTTGACCAATTCAACATTTGGCTGTGATCTAACAAAATAATCCAACACCCTGCGTGGGTCGAAAAACCAGCCATTTTTTTGTTGGGCATAAAACATATTGTTGCCATCAATAAAGATGGAAACCCGAGTGACGGGATGATGGTAAAACATAAAGCTTTTCCGAAAAAAGTAAGGTGAACTGGTCAGAAAAAGAGGATGAAAACGAGGTCACTGACTTTCCACAAGAGCCATTTGGGCAGCCAGCACCTTGCTGACACCAATCTCTCATCATAGCCAAAGGTGGGATCCCTTTCTCAAGAATTAACTCTGGGGAGAGGCACCCCTGTAAACCAAAGCGGGTTCCGGTTGCCGCAGGGCATAGCTGGATCCCGGTCGATCGGCTTGGCTAACGTACAGCTCCGCCAATTGTCGAGCCAGGTTACGGATGCGCCCAATGTAGAGGGTGCGCTCGGCTACAGCAATGACACCACGAGCGTCGAGCAGGTTAAAGGTGTGGGAGCACTTGAGCACATAGTCGTAGGCGGGCAGGAGCAGAGACACGGCCAACCGATCCGGCAACACCTGTTTCTGCAGTTTCTGTTGGGTGGTTTCGATCAAACGCTTGGCCTCGGCTTCGTAGAGCCGGAACAATTCCAGTAGCATCTCCGGATCGGAATACTCGAAGTTGTAATAAGATTGCTCGACCTCATTTTGGAAATAGATTTGTCCATAGGTAATCCGTCCCAGAGAAGGATGCTCATTCCAGCAGAGATCGAAAACCGAATCCACCCCCTGCAGATACATGGCCAGGCGCTCTAGCCCATAGGTAATTTCTACAGAAACCGGGCGACAATCTTGTCCGCCCACCTGCTGAAAGTAGGTGAACTGGGTTACTTCCATGCCGTCCAGCCACACTTCCCAGCCCACGCCCCAAGCCCCCAAGGTGGGAGATTCCCAGTCATCTTCCACAAAGCGAACATCGTGTTCTGCCGGGTTCACGCCCAAAGCTTGCAGGCTATTTAGGTACACATCTTGAATGTCATCGGGGGAGGGCTTGATCAACACTTGGTATTGAAAATAGTGCTGCAGGCGATTGGGGTTTTGACCGTAGCGTCCATCGGTGGGGCGGCGACAGGGTTCGACATAGGCCACTCGCCAGGGATCCGGCCCCAAGGCGCGCAAAAACGTGTGGGGGCTCATGGTGCCGGCGCCTTTTTCCAGGTCGTAGGGTTGTAGGATCAAGCAGCCCTGCTCCCCCCAAAACTGTTGCAGGCGAAAGATCAAGTCTTGAAAGGTGTGGGCTGACATGGCAGGGGTTGGGCAGAGATGGATTAACCCCTATCCTACCAATCTCCTCCTCTCAGTCGAGCAGCTCTTCCCGATCAGCTGGATCCGAGTAGTCCCACTCGATGGGGGGCATTTGGTCGAAGGCTTGTTTGAGGGCGCTCTCCCACAGTTTGCGCATCTTGGCCAGGTAGGGATCCCCGGTGCGCAGGCGCAGACGGTGGGTGACCTTGAACTGATCCGCTTGCACCATCACCAAATCGATGGGGGGGCCGACGGAGATGTTGGATTTCATGGTGGAGTCGATGGAGAGGAGAGCGCATTTGGCCGCATCTGCTAGCGAGGTTTCGTAGGAGAGGGTGCGATCCAAGATTGGCTTGCCGTATTTGGTTTCCCCCACCTGCAAAAAAGGGGTTTCCGGGGTGGCCTGGATGCAGTTGCCCTGGCTGTAGATCAAAAAGAGGGCCGGCTCCTCGCCTCGGATCTGTCCCCCCAACAACAGGCTGCACTGGGCGTCGATACCGTCCTTTTCCAGCCAGGGTCGGTCTTGCTCCTGGATGTAACGAATTTTGGATCCCAGGTAGCGGGCCACGTCGTAGAGATGGGGGAAGGTGTGGAGATTGGAACTTTCCTGTTGGCGCAGATCCCGCTGCACTTCGGTCAAAACGCCCTGGGTGATGGACAGGTTGCCGGAGGTGCAGATCAAGATCACCCGCTCTTCGGGCACGGAAAAATCGAACAGCTTTTGATAGGTGGAGACGTAGTCCACCCCGGCGTTGGTGCGGGAATCTGCCGCCATCACCAAGCCAAAGCGGGTGATGACGCCAAGGCAGTAGGTCATGCGAACGATGCGGCTCGGCTCTCTGATTGTAGAGGCGATTGTAGAGGTTCAGGGGAAAGCAAATCCGATTTTGTGGCGGATTTCCTCCCGCAGGCGGGCGGTGATCGAGGCTTCGTCCAAATCGGCCAAAATCTGGGCTATGGCGGCTTTGGGGCCCTCTGGCCCCCAACTGGCTCCCTGGGCCAGGTAGCGGCGGGCGGACTCGCCGATGGCATAGCAGGAAAACCCGGCCAACACCGCCTGCGTCAGGGCCACGGAACCGTAGGCTCCCAGAGAGAATCCCCCCAGCAAGGTTTTCAGGGATCCCAGGCCCAACAGCGCCACCCACTCGCCGGCGCCCAGGCTGAGCATGCTGAGGATGATCTTCTGCAGCAGTTGTGTGGCTCCTGCAGTGCTCATGGGCCAGCCGTACAGGCGGGCCAGGCGCAGGATCAGGGTGACATCGATGGCCAGCCCTCCCAAGGTATCGAGCAGGGTGATGGGGTTGAGGGCAACCGCCAGCGCTTTGGTGCGGGCGGCTGAGGCGATGAGGTCTTGGGCTTGCTGGGCACGGGTTTGCAGCTTGCGCTCAATTACCTGCTGGTTAACCCGATCGGCAAACAGGAGGGCATTCAAGGCCAGCAGCGAACGCCCCTCCCGATGCAGGACTTCCAGGATTTTCAGGCGCAGCTCGTCCACCTGCGGGGATCCCACTTCCATCTGGGCAGCAAAGCTCCCATCCGGCCTTTGCACCAGGCGGGGTACGCGAGGGGAGGCCGCCACCATGACGATCTCGTTGGGAGAAAGGAGCTGCCGCACCCGTTCGTTGCGGATCTTGTCGTAAATGGCCTGGCGATCTGCCTCTGGGTACTGGTCGATCTTGTTGAACACCAGCAGCATAGGCTTGCCCGCCTCCCGCAGGGTGGCCAGAGCCTCAAACTCCACCCGCGTCAGATCCCCGCAGACGACAAACAGGATCAAATCCGCCCGCTGCGCCACTTCTCGGGCCAGCCGCGCCCGCTCTTCGCCGTCTACTTCATCCAGGCCGGGAGTGTCGATCAGCTCCAGACGGGATCCCTGCCAATGGGCGACCTGTACCGACTGCACCGAGGAAGGGGGGAGGCGGGATCCCTGCAGGGATGTGCCAGAGAAGGAGGACTGGGGGCGGGTTTCCCAGCTGATGTTCCAAGTTGCCGCTTGCTGGGTACGGGTGATGCCATGGGTGGGCCCCGTCTCAAAGACTGGCTCGCCCAGCAGGGCATTGAGCAGGGAAGACTTGCCTCGCCCCACCAGACCAAAGGCGGCGATGTGGATGACCTCGGTTTCCAGCTTGTCCAAGAGCGCTTGCAAGCTCTCCAACTCCCCTTCTAAGCCCGCGACCTCTTGGGGGCGCAGATCCAGTTGGGCCACCCACTGGCGCAGGCTGCGCTTGGCTTGTTGGTAGTTGAGGTCATCTTGTAGGGTGTTGCGGCGAGCCATAGCCGTAGCGCTCAATAGCGGTAGGAAGCAGCCCTTAAAAGACTCCACTTTGCTCTCGGGATCGGCAGGCTTCCCCACCGGACAGAGAGCTTCTCATCGGACAATACAAGGGACAATACAAGACGATCATAAGAGGAAGGGAAGAGTTAAGCTCAAAGCAAGGCGGCCTCAGCCGCCGGGATCCGCAACTCAAAAATCCGATATCCAAAACTTGGCAAGAGGAGGTTTTCCATGCCCAGGGCTATCTGGAATGGGGTAGTGGTGGCGGAGACAGAGCGCTACGAAACCGTAGAAGGCAACATCTATTTTCCGCCGGAATCTCTGCGCCGGGAATACTTCCAGCCCAGCTCTACCCACACCACCTGCCCCTGGAAGGGGGAGGCCAGCTACTACACCCTCGTGGTCAACGGCCAGGAGAACAAAGATGCCGCCTGGTACTACCCGGATCCCAAACCCGCTGCGGCCAACATCCGGGGCTATGTGGCCTTCTGGAAGGGTGTCAAGGTGGAGCCCTAGCCGGAGCCGAGTTTGTCAACCGGGTATGATGGGAAGAGTGGGTTGGAGAGGCGATGCCATGCTGACCAATGGCCGGATCCTGTTTGGCGCGGCCCGGTGGGCGAGAAAGCTGGGCCTGGCCGGATTGAGCTTGGTGCTGTTGGGCTGCAGCCCCGCAGGTTTTCGCACCCCGCGTCCCAGCCTGACCAACAGTGGCCTCAACAGCATCTTCCCCGATGGGGAGCCTGCTTTCAACGGAGATGGCCGCTACCTGGTGTTTTCCTCGGCCCGCAGCGGCAGCCAGGATATTTTTCTCTACGACACGGTGGAACGTCGCTTGGTGGATCTGCCCGGCCTCAACTCCAGCGACGTGGCGGCCACCTCGCCCGACATCAGCGCCGATGGTCGCTACATCGTCTACGTGTCCAATGCTCTGGGCAAGTCTGAGATTTTTCTCTACGACCGCGAAACCCGCAGGATAGAAAACATCAGCAGCCGGGTGCCGGGAGATGTGCGCAACCCCACCATCAGCGGCGATGGCCGGTTTATCGCCTTCGAGAGCAACGGCCAAGGGCAGTGGCACATCGAGATTTTCGACCGGGGGCCGGCAGCCAGCACGCGCCCAACCTCACTCTCTTCCCCCACTTCTGGCGACAATCCCTGAGGGGATCCTCAAGCTAGGATAGACCCCCCTGCTTTGCAAGAGTTGTTGCATGTCGATTCCCCTCGCCCAGCGACTTCAGCCCCTCGGCGGCAATGTGTTTGACCAAATGGATCAAGCCAAGCGAGAGGCTCGTCGCTCTGGCCTGGATGTGATCGATCTGTCTCTGGGATCCTCCGATCTGCCCCCACCTTCAGACTCCTTGGCGGCCATCCAATCGGCTCTGTCGGATCCCTCTACCTATGGCTACACGCTGTTTCACGACACGGCGGACTTTCGCTCTGCCTGCGCCAAGTGGTACAGGGGCAAGTTCGGCCTGGAGATCGATCCGGAAACAGAGGTGCTGCCGTTGATCGGATCCCAGCAGGGAACGGCCCTCTTGCCCCTGGCCCTGCTCAACCCCGGCGATGTTGCTTTGGTTGCGGATCCGGCCTATCCCTCTCACGTGGGCGGGATCCATCTGGCGGGCGGGATCCCCTACTACCTGCCCCTGCGGGCGGAAAACCGCTTCTTGCCCCAGTGGGATCGGATCCCGGAGGCAATCTGCCGGCAGGCGCGGCTGCTGGTGTTGAACTACCCCCACAACCCCACCACTGCCACCGTCACCCCGGAGTTTTGGCAAGAAACCCTGCAGTTTTGTCAGCAGTACGACATCGTTCTGGCCCACGATTTTCCCTATGTGGACTGGCGTTTCGACGGCCAGGTAGCCCCTTCCGCGCTGCAGGCGGATCCCGATAAAACCCGCACCATCGAGTTTTTTTCTCTTTCCAAGTCCTATCACATGGGAGGGTTCCGGGTGGCCTACGCCATTGGCAGCCGAGAGCTGATCCGAGCCCTGCGATGGGTGAAATCCACCATCGACTTCCACCAATACCAGGGCATTCTGCGGGGGGCAGCAGCAGCTTTGACAGTTCCCGATAGCTTTTTGCAGCGCTGGCGGCAGGTGTACCGCGAGCGACGGGATATAGCCGTGGCGGCTCTGCACCGCATGGGTTGGCCTGTGCCTTTGCCGGAGGCCACCATGTATCTGTGGGCGCCTTTGCCGGAGTTTTATCGCGGCTCTTCTGCCCAGTTTTGTTTGGACTTGGTGAGAGCCACAGGGGTTGCCCTGTCTCCGGGTTCTGGCTTTGGCCCCAGTGGGGAAGGCTATGTCCGCTTTGCTTTGGTGGTCGAGGGATCCCGTCTGGAGGAGGCGGTGGGACGGATCGAGGCGTTTTTGTCCCGGTGCATTTCCTAAATCCCAAACATCAATCCCAAACATCGAGCATCCAGCTCTCGGTTGGTTGTGCTCGCCCACCGTCGGGCAATCTAAGTCAGGATAAGAGTAAGAGTGTTATCCAAGTTGAGTGGGCATGGAGAAGGAAACGCTCGACAGTTTTTTGTCCATCCGTGGGGTGATGGGGGTGGCGCTCTTGAGTCGGGCAGGTCGCCCTTTCTTCTACCGCTCTTTTCAGGATTTGGATAGCCGACAGCAACAGGCCCTCACCGAAGGGCTGTTTCAAGTTTTGCAGACCATGCCCCCAGGACTTGACTATTTTGATTTTCAGTTTGCCGAGCAGCGGGTCTTCGTTTACCCCCTCGGGCCGGAATGGGCGTTGCTGGTGGCGGTGAATGACGAGCTGGTGATGCCGGTTTACACCTTGGCCGTGAACCGCCTGCGAGCCGAGCTGCAGCAGGATACGCCAAAGGGCTTGGCCACCTTTCGTCTATTTACCAGCCAGGCGGAGGCAGGCCGGAACGCTACCCAGCCCAGTTCCGCTCCTGCGGCGGGCCCGCGCATGGAGATGGATGTCTTCGTGCAATCTCTGAACCGTCTCTGCCAGATTACAACCGGCTATTTGGGCAAGGCGGTGATCGTCAACTATTGGAAGGCAGCACGGCAGGAAGTGGTGGAACGCCAGGGATCCAAAGCAGAATGGCTGAACCAGTTCGAGATCGAGCGCAGTGGCCAGATCCACTACCGGGGATCCCTCAAGGAACTGGACGAATCTCAGCAAAGGGTGCTACGGGATTGGGTGCTGGCTTTTTTCCGTCGCTGTGAAGAGGTAATCCACGATTTTCGCAACTTGATCAAATCGACAGAACTGGGCCTATGAAAAAGGGGCAGGCTTTTTCCTAAGTAGGGCTATCGGCGAACTCTACCCGGCTCTTGGTCGAGGAAAATCCAGGCTAAGCTATGACCATGATCAACCCGGATCGCGCCAGGTGCAGACAAGATCCCTGCCTGGGGATGTCCCTTCTTGTCGCCGCAAGCCGACCCAGCGAAAGATCCGCTTTGCTACCGCGATGCCGCCGGATCCCTCGTTACTATGGGGTTGCGGCACTCTACGCGAAGGAGTCGCTATGCTGAGAATCGTCACCCAGCTAGCCGAGGCTGAAGCCGAGCTCAGACGGATCTCGGAGCGCACTCAGGCTGACCAGAACCTGCACCGCGAAGCAACTGTGCGGGAGATCCTGCAAGCGGTACGCCGTCAGGGGGATCGGGCCCTGCTGACCTATACGGCTGAGTTCGACCAGGTGGAGCTGAGCGTTGCCGAGCTGAAGGTGTCTGGGGCCGAGCTAGAGGCAGCTTACCAGGCGGTATCTCCGCAATTGCTTTCAGCCCTACGGCTGGCCAAGCAGCGCATTGAAGCTTTTCACCGGCAGCGGGTGCCCAGCAGTTGGGTAAGCTTTCCCGGCCCTGAGATCGTCTTGGGCAAGCAATACCGCCCTGTGGATCGCGCCGGCCTCTACATTCCGGGAGGGCGAGCCGCCTATCCCAGCACGGTGTTGATGAACGCCATCCCGGCCCAGGTGGCAGGGGTGCCCGAGATTGTGATGGTGACGCCACCGGGATCTGACGGGTTGGGGGGCAAGGGGATTAGCCCGGCCATTTTGGTGGCCGCCCAAGAAGTAGGCATCCACACCATCTATCGCGTTGGGGGGGCTCAGGCAATAGGGGCTTTGGCCTACGGCACCGAGACCATCCCCAAGGTGGACGTGATCACCGGCCCCGGCAACATCTACGTAACTTTGGCCAAAAAGCTGGTGTACGGCACGGTGGGGATCGACTCGCTGGCCGGGCCATCGGAGGTGTTGATCATCGCCGACGAGAGCGCCAACCCCCTTTATGTGGCTGCCGATTTGCTGGCCCAAGCCGAGCACGATCCCTTGGCGGCGGCCATCCTTCTGACCACCGATCTCCAGCTGGCCCAGCAGGTGCAGCAGGCGGTGGCCACCCAGATGGAGGCCCATCCCAACCGTCTGATGGTGGAAAAGTCGGTGGTGAATTACGGGCTGATTGCGGTGGTGCCGGATCTGACGGCGGCGGTGGCTTTGTCCAACCTGTTTGCGCCAGAGCATTTGGAACTGCAGGTGGCAGATCCCTGGGCTTTGCTGGATCCCATTCGCCATGCGGGGGCCATTTTCTTGGGCCACCATACTCCGGAGGCGGTAGGAGATTACCTGGCCGGCCCCAACCATACCTTGCCCACCGCCGGTGCGGCCCGCTATGCCTCGGCTTTGGGGGTGGAAACTTTCCTAAAGCATTCCAGTCTGATTCAATACAGCTCAGCGGCTTTGCGGGAGGTGGCCAGCGCCATTCAGGCTCTCACACAAGCGGAAGGGTTGCCCGCCCACGGCCAGTCGGTACAGGTGCGGTTGGCGGAGGAGCGCTAATCAAGCCCTGGTCGCAGTTAGCTAGACCGCCGGGAAGCCCCACCCTCTGTTAGTGACTAGTGGCTAGTCACTATCCACTCACCACTATCCAGGGTGAGGGTCGGGATAAAAGGCGAGGACACGATGCTTCGTCCTTACTGGTGCTATGACCGGCGTAGCAGGATTTTATACCCTCATCATGAGAACTGCTTACCAGTATCGCTTACGCCCTACTTCTAGCCAAGTTGCTCTGATGGACCAATGGCTAGACTTGTTACGCAAGCAGTACAACTACCGCTTGGCAGAGCGCTTTGCGTGGTGGCAACACAATCGCTGTGATAGCAATGCTTGTCCCTTAATCTGTCACTTGCCTGAGTTAAAAGACAATCCCGATTTCTACTCCCAGAAACGGGATTTGGTGAAGATGAAAGCCCTGTTTCCGCAGTACAGAGCAGTCCATTCGCAAGTCCTCCAGAACTGCATAGAGCGAGTGCACAAAGCATTCGACCGCTGGCTGAAGGGTGACGGTAGCGGCAAGCGGGCAGGGAAACCCAGATTCAAGGGAGTTGGGCGGTATCGCTCCTTCAGTTTCCCCCAGATGAAACAAGACTGCATTTGCGGGCAGTTTATCCATCTGCCCAAAATCGGTGCTGTTCGGATAATTCAGCACCGTCCTTTGCCTGAGGGCTTTGTGATTAAGACCGCTGCCATCAGCCGCAAGGCAGACGGGTGGTATGTGACCTTGAGCCTGCAAGATTCATCTGTCCCCGTATTTACCCCTGACCCGCCAACACTGGAGAACACGATGGGGATCGACGTGGGGCTGGACTCCTTTTTGGTGACCGATGCGGGGGAGTCTGTTCCAGTTCCCCAGTACTATCGCAAGGCAGAGCTCAGGCTCAAGAGGTTGCAGCGAGCCTTGTCTCGCGAGAAGAAGGGGTCAAACCGCCTATGGCTAGTGACTAGTGGATAGTGACCAGTAGATAGTGACCAGTGGATAGTGAATAGTGACTATCCACTAACCACTATCTCAGCGCAAAGATTTTCATGACAAAACAGCGAACTGGCTGGTAAGCAAGGGCAAGCATATTGGGTACGAAGCCCTGAATATCAAAGGTATTGCGAGGACGAAGCTAGCAAAATCCACCTATGATGCTGGGTGGGGACAATTTCTGCAAATGCTGGCAGTCAAGGCTGAAAGAGCTGGGCTGAGGGCGATTGCAGTGAATCCCAACGGCAGCAGTCAAAACTGCTCTCGGTGCGGTCAAAGAGTACCGAAAGCGGTTCAAGACAGGTGGCATTCTTGTTCCCATTGTGGGCTAGAACTAGAGCGCGACCACCATGCGGCCATCAACATCAAGCACAGGGCGGTGGGGCATCCCGTTCTTTTCGCGTCAGCGGGACGTAGTCCTCAAGCGCAGGAAACGTCCTTTTCGCGTTAGCGGCGCGGAGCGCTTTGCGTCAGCATGAGTGCGGGAGTATGTCACACTCCAAAATAAGCCCTATTTCTCAACCTGGACAAGCAACGGGATCCCTCGCCTGCCCTAGCGCCGCCTGGGGATTTCCCCCTTCCACTGGCAGGGATCCTCACCAACATCATTGTTGAATTGAATAATGTTGAATGGTCTGGGCGGGTGCAGGTTCATATCCGCGCTCCTGACGGATGGTCTTCAAAGAAAGGAGATCCAATGCTGTTGGCGGTTCGGTTCCCCAGTCCTTTGGCGGGACGGAGTCCTCAAGCAGGCTGGTCTGGGATGGTGAGGGATCGTTTCTGGGGCTTCATCTTAAGATCCTTCAAGCCCCTGGCAGTTTGTCTGGGTTTCCTCTGGGTGGGTCTGCTGGTTTGGACGGGATCCCCGGTTGCCCACGGCCAAAGCGCTGTCCCCGCTGCGGAGCACTTTCTGACGGTGGTACGCTTGCCAGGGCAGAACTGGGCCAATATCGAGCGGCAACTGCAGCAGAGCGGCCTCAGCTACCAGGTGATCGACGGGATCGAGCCAGCAGGTTTGCGGGGGCGCAGCACAGTCTTTTTGCCAAACGTGAATCGCCTAACCGTTGCTCAAGCCCATGCTCTCGCCGAATGGATGCAACAGGAAGGGGGTCAGTTGATCGTCAGCGGCCCGCTGGAAATCCCTGCTGAGGCACGGGATCCCTTACGCAGCCTGATTGGCGCCTACTGGAGCGGAGATATTCCTCTGGCCAGTACGGTGCGCCTGACAGAGTTTGCTGAAGCATGGGCCCGCAGCGTTCAGGCGGCCGATCGCGCCAGCGGTGCGGAGCACTTTGTGGTTGCCGGGGGAGCCCTCTTGCCCACCGGCCCGGAAAGTCGTCTGGTGGCCGTCTGGGAAGAGGTGGACATGGGGGACAATGCCTATGCGGTGATTGCCAGCCGCCAGAGTGTGTACCTGGGTTGGCGTTGGGGGGAGTTTCCCGAGGAGACGGCGCAGTTGGATCGGGAGTGGTTGCAAGCGGCTCTGCGCCGGGCCCAAGGCCGTTTCGCTGCCCTCAGACAGGCTGCTGCCACCCCATCCCCTTTGCCAGCGGTGCGGAGCACCATCAACACCCTGGAGTTGCTGGCCATGCGCCAAGAGCTGGGGAGCTTGCTGGGTCGGGTAGAGGGATCCCTGTTGCTGGCTCGGGCCACTCAAGGGGGGGTAGAAGCAGCCGAGTACAAGCCCATTTTGGAGCAAGCCCGCAGCGTGTTGCAACAGCTACCGGCCTGGGTGGAGGCAGGGCAATACGAGCAGGCGCGGCAGGCTTTTGAACAAGCACGGGCGGATCTGTGGGCCCACTACCCGGTGGATCGGTTGACGGCTTTGTCTGAGGTACGGGCCATTTGGCTGGATCGGAGCACCATTGTCGAGGCAGGCTCTGAGGCAGGGCTGGCTCAGATTTTCGATCGCCTGGCTCAGGCTGGCCTCAACACCGTCTTTTTCGAGACGATGAATGCTGGCTTTGCCATTCATCCCAGCCGCGTCGCCCCCCAACAGAACCCCCTCACCCGTGGCTGGGATCCCTTGCGGGCGGCGGTGCGCTTGGCTCATGAGCGGGGCCTCGAATTGCACGCTTGGATTTGGACTCTTGCGGTGGGCAACACCCGCCACAATCTGCTGCCGGAGATCAACTTGCCCCAAGACTACATCGGCCCGGTGCTGACGGCTCACCCCGATTGGGCCAATCTGGACAATCGTGGCCGTCTGTTCCCGCGCGGGCAGCCGGAAACCTGGCTAGACCCAGCCAATCCGCAGGTGCGCAGCTATCTCCTGGCTCTTACCCGCGAGCTAGTGCAAGACTACCAGGTAGACGGAATCCACCTGGACTACATCCGCTATCCCTTCCAAAACGCTGCCAGCCGCCAGGTGTTTGGCTTCGGTCGGGCCGCTCGTCAGGGGTTTCAGCAGTTGTCCGGCGTCGATCCGCTGGAGTTGGATCCCTTGAGGGATCGCTCCCTCTGGCAGTTGTGGACCCGCTACCGCACCCAGCAGGTGAACGAGGTGGTGGAGGCCATTGCCCGCACCGCCCGCTCCCTCAACCCGCGCGTGATCCTCTCGGCAGCTGTCTATGCTCTGCCCAAGCAGGAGCGCCTGCAAAGGCTGCAGCAGAACTGGGAAGAGTGGATCCAGGCAGGGGAGCTGGATCTGTTGATCCCCCTCACCTATGCGGGCAATACACGGCGTTTGGCGCAACTGGTGCAGCCCAATTTGGAAATTGTCAGCCGCTTCTCCACCCTCTTCGTCCCCAGCCTTAATTTGTTGAACTTGCCGCCCGTCGAGTTCTTGGATCAACTGCAGGTGGTGCGGGATTTGCCCACCGGGGGGTTTGCTTTATTCTCGGTGCGGCAGCTTACCCCAGAGCTGGAAGCCATCCTCAGGTCCTCCGCCATTGCCTCGACTCGCATTCCCTATCGGGATCCCTTTGGGGCTGTTCGGGATCGCTTCCAGGCGCTGCGGCAGGAGTGGATGTTTTTGCTCGAGCAGAAACGGTTGGGGTTGTGGGAGCACAGCCAATGGATGGAGCAAATAGAGCGGGTGCAGGGATCCCTGGCGGCCTTGGCAGCGGATCCCACCCCGGAAGCCCTGGAACAAGCCCGTCAGCAACTGGGCAACTTGAAAACCAATCTTGCCACTTGGATGCGGCTGGAATCTCTGCGCAACCCCTATCGAGTTCAAGTTTGGGGCAACCGTCTCGCGGCTTTGGAGATGATGCTGCGCTACGGAGAGCAAACCCTGATGAGGGCATGAAGCTCCCCTCTTGCGGGATGGGGATCCCATCTATCCCCAGAACTTCCCCAGAACCGAAAAAAACTGTTATGGGGTATCTTTCGGCATTTCCTCTGCGGGGTCAGGCCCTGCATCCGGCTCCTTGGGGAGAGCAGAGTCCTCAGGGCTGGGCAAGGACTCTGTCCTGCTGGCGCGAACCGCTTCCGGGGAGGTTTCTGGCTCCTCGTCATCGCTACGCGACGCTTCTGGGAACCCGTCAGCAGTGTGTGGCGCTGAAGCGGGCTGAGCAGCAACAGGTTCAGGAGCAGAAGGAGGAGGTGCAGCTGGGATCCCGGCTTCTTCTGCAGGAACAACCGCAGGTGGCTGAGCAGCTTCTTTTTCCTTTTGCTGTTCGTAGCGGCGACGTTTGTTGCCCTCATCCACCAGCACGTACACCAGGCTGAGGAGAGAGAGCCCTGCTGTTCCAACCAAAACCCAAAGTAAATTGTTGTCTATGGTCATGGGGTGAGCTCCGTCAAACGCTGCTGGCGGTGGAGGGATGTTGCTCCTTAAGGCTTGATCTTACCGTTGAAGCCGCTCTGCCAAATCTTTCTGCCAAATCTTAAAGATTGGAAAGATTGGGTTCACCAGTTTTGTCATTTTGTGTGTCATGCGCTATCTCAAGTTCTACAAGCCCTATGGCGTGCTCACCCAATTCACTGACCGAGAGGGACGGCCCACCCTCCAGTCTTTTATCCCGGTGCCCAGGGTTTATCCGGTGGGGCGACTGGATCGCGACAGCGAAGGGCTGCTCCTGCTGACCGATGATGGTCGCCTCAATGCCCGCTTGATCGATCCCAAGTTCGGCCATGAGCGCATCTACTGGGTTCAGGTGGAAGGGATCCCCACCCCCCAAGCCCTGCAACAGCTGCAACAGGGGCTGATCATCCAAGGGCGAAAAACGCGCCCGGCCCAGGTCAAAGTCTTGGCTGAGGAACCCACCCTGCCGCCACGGGATCCCCCCATCCGCTTTCGCCGCTCCATCCCCACCACCTGGCTGGAACTGACGCTGCGGGAGGGTCGCAATCGCCAGGTGCGCCGCATGACTGCCGCCGTTGGGATCCCAACTTTGCGGTTGGTTCGGGTTGGACTGGGGCCTCTTTCTCTGGTGGGGCTTGCTCCCGGCCAGTGGCAAGATCTCAGCGAGGCAGAACTGGCCCAGCTACGGCAATATTGTTTTCCGTGACGTACTCCCGACTCCGACTGCTAGGTAGTACGGAGCAGGCTTCTCGCCTCAACGGGTAGCTATCGCAAGAACCCTCAGCGAGCAGACACAGGATGTCCCACCGCGTAGCTGCACCAGATTCCAACAAAGCTGTTCTGTACAGCTAGGTTGACCACAGCACAAAGACCGCCTTTCATCCCGACCCTCATGCTGATGCATAGAGGGCGAGGCTTCCCAGCGGACTAGCTAAACCATTGATTTTCTGACCCATTGCAGTTATTTCAAGTTAGATTAAGACGCTTTCAAAATGCTCCACGCTGCTTCTGCAACCACCCTCGGGCGGAAGACTTTCTCAGTGGCTCAGGCGTCTCACCCTAAACTGAAATGACTATAACTTACTGATCACTACAGTATTGCCCTTGTTCCCAATTGTGCTTGAGGCCCACTCAGTCGGGCATGAGGGCGTGGGCGCGCTTGCCACCATTGGGGTAGAGAAGGGCCCGCTTGGGGCCGTGGATGGGATCTTCGACAATGATCGTCTGGTCGCGGCTGGCCCCTAAAGAAACAATGGCAATCGGCACCTGCATCAACTGCGCCAAAAACTTCAGGTAATCATGGGCTTCGGGGGGCAAGTCTTGGATGGAGCGGCAATCTTTGGTGGAACATTTCCAGCCCGGCAGGGTTTCGTAGATGGGTTTGCACTGGGCGAAAACCCGGGCATCGCTGGGAAAGTGACGAATTTCCCGCCCCTGGTACTCGTAGGCCACGCACACCTTGATCTCATCCAAGCCATCCAGCACATCCAGTTTGGTGATGGCCAGGCAGTCTAGGCCATTGATTCGCACCGCGTAGCGCCCAATTACCCCGTCAAACCAGCCGCAGCGCCGTTGTCGCCCTGTGGTGGTGCCAAATTCAGCACCGGTTGCCCCCAGGTACGCCCCGATCTCATCTTTGAGCTCGGTGGGGAAAGGGCCTTCGCCAACGCGGGTGGTGTAGGCTTTGGCCACCCCGATCACCCGGTCAATGCTGGTGGGGCCGATCCCAGCGCCAATACAAGCGCCACCGGCAATGGGATGGGAGGAGGTGACGTAGGGGTAGGTGCCGTAGTCGAGATCCAACAGGGTGCCTTGAGCCCCTTCAAACAGGATGTTCTCCCGATCTTCGATGGCTTGGGTGAGAAGCAGAGCAGCGTCGGTAACATAGGGGCGCAGCCGCTCGGCATAGGCCAGGTATTGCTCGATAATTGGCTCGGGATCCAAGGGCGGCAAGTTATAGATCTTTTCCAGCAAGACATTTTTGTAGGGAATGGCCCAACTGAGGCGCTCCCGCAGCTGGTCAGTGTACATCAAGTCCACGACGCGAATGCCCATGCGCTCGGCCTTGTCGGCATAGGTGGGGCCAATGCCCCGGCCGGTGGTGCCCAGCCGGTAAATGCCACGCCGCTCCTCTTCTGCGATGTCAATGACCCGGTGGTAGGGCAGGGTGACGTGGGCCGTTTCGGCAATGAACAGGTTGTCGGTGGAAATGCCCAATTGATGCAGTTGGTCGATCTCGGCCAGCAGAACCTCGGGATCGATCACCGTGCCGCTGGCGATGATGCAGCGTTTGTCGGGGTAGAGAATGCCAGAGGGGATCAAGTGTAGCTTGAAGGTTTGGCCCCCCACCACCAGGGTATGCCCTGCATTCACCCCACCTTGATAGCGGACGACCACATGGGCCTTTTCACTGAGGAGGTCGGTGATCTTCCCTTTTCCTTCATCGCCCCACTGGGCACCGACAACCACGACGTTTGCCAAGAGCTTCTCCTACAGTCCGTAGATGGCACAAAAAATCCCCTTTGCGGGGGTTGCTGCACTAATCTACCGCATCGCTCCGGGCGATGTTGAGAGATCAGGACAAAAAGATTAACAATCGATTAACTTTTCTCCGGCAGGGGACAACGTGGAGATGGGCGGGATCCCCGAACCCTCTGGCAAGCCAACAGAGATTCCCCAGTTGCCCTCGCCTTCAGCTCCCCGGCTTGAACAGGCCAATGGCCGTGACCTGGTTGGATCCCACCTCAAAGGCAAAGGCCAGGCCCAGGGCATCGTAGTTGACGTAGTAGCGGTCGTCGCGCAGATATTCTCGGCTTCCCTTGGGATAGGGTACCACCTCGTTGTAGCCGTTCTCGCCGGGCCCGCCGTAAACGGCGATCACTTCCGAATAGGTGGAGCCGATGCGGATCCCTTCGCCGGTCATGGCTTCCGGGTGGGTGGTGTAGATGCGGTTGGCGAAAAAGCTATCCACAATGCCCGGATGACGGTAGGTGAAGAGGATGTAGTCTTGTAGGTAAAAGATCTTCAAGTCGCTGTTGGGCTGAAACACATTGGCTCCAGAGGCCGCTGGGATCTGATCGACATTGCCCAGCAGGTGGGTATCCACGTTGCGGGTATCCATGCCCAGCTCAAAGCGACCGACTCGACCCTCTTGCACCAGCACTGTAGGCCGTGGGGGCAGGGCAGGTCGCCGGGGGGGCAAGGCCAGCGCTTGCAGGCCGGCATTCAGCCAAGCATTGTCATCTCCTTCCACGGTCTGCAAGGGCACCAGACCCCGCTCCAAAGAGCGACCATCCCCTGTTTTCCAGGTGGCCACGGCCAGTTCCACCGCCGCGCCGGAGGGAAGGGCAAAGAAGCGGGTTTGTCGTTCGCTGCCCTGGGTGGGCTGCCCCAAAATGAGGGTGCTGCCGCTGGCTCCCAACTGGGCAGCCAGGAGGGTGGCCCCCTGGCGGGTGTTGCCATCCACCAGAACGGCCAATGGGATCCCGGCGGCAATGGGCAGATTTTCGCTGTTCCAGAGGGTGGGCTGCCCAAATCGGTCTTCGGTAATCAGCAGCGGCTGGACGGAGCGGGGCAGAAATAGGCGCGCCACATCGGCCACCACTTGGGGGTCGTAGCCCACAGCTCCGCGCAGGTCGAGGACAATGCCCTGGCTGTAGTCTTGGGTGTAGAGGGTTTGGCGGATTTGCTGAGCTGTGGCCGGGGTGAGATCCGGCACAGCCAAGTAAACCTGGCGCGGGCCGATCCCGCGGGCTTGTACGGGAGGACGGGGACGGTTGAGCAAGTCCTTGAAAGCTTGCGGATCCCAGAAGCGATCGGCGGGATCCCCATACTCCCGCAGGATCTCTTGAATGAACTCGTACTCCACCTCAATGGGGGGGCGGGGATCCCCGTAGCTTCGGGCCAACAGGCGGGTGTAGAGGTCGTTGTAACTGACTGCGGCAGCTTGGTTGCCTGCACCCAAGGACTCGTTGATGAACAATCCCACCAGATGGCGGAGATCCAGCCCGACCGGCTCACGGGGAGGCGAAGGGGCTGCCGGGATCCCTGGATCGGGAAACGAACCTTGGGGATCCGAGGGCATGATGGGCACAGGAGGCAAGGCCGATTGGCCCACAGCGCTGCCGGGCGAGATCCCGGCGATCAGGGTGAGGATCCCCCAAGCCCCAAGTACGCGCGCAAATCCCTTCATGGCAGCCTGCCCTCTTGCAGATGTTGCGAATAGGATAAACCCTAAACGCTCCCCTTTGCCACTGCCAGCAGTGGTAGATATCTATTTTTTGCGACTTGGAACACTAGGGGCTGCGCCCCCTTGCTTTTGAAGGAAATGCCCTCAGCCAGAAAATCCCCAGCGCATTCACTTGCCTTTTTTGTCCTTTTTGCTCGGCTTGGGCTTTTCTGCTGCTGGGATCTCTGTAGCGGTCTCTGCCGCTTTCTCCTCAACTGGGAGCGTTGCCTCTGCCGCAGAGGCTGAGACGGTTTCAGCAGGGGATGCTTCTACAGCCTTTTCTGTAGCTGGCTCGGCTTCCGCAGCTGCAGCTTCTCCATCCGTTTCCGCCCCCGTAGCCGTCTCTGATGAGGATTCAATTGCCTCAGGGATCCCAGATACCTCTGCTTCTGGCCCATCGGCCTCAAACTCGGCCTCTGGCACTTCAACCTTCTCCTCCGAGCCTGCCAAAGAAGTGGGCGCCTGGGTTGGATTCCCCTCGCTATCGACCCAGTTGACCGTGGTCTGAGACTTCAGCCAAGCCATCACCTTGTTGGTCAGCAAGCTTTCATAGACGGCTTGGCGTACTCGGCGTACTCGTTCCCGATCCAGCTTTTGGCCTTGCTGGGCATAGGCCGCCATCACCTCTTCCACCTCCACGTCCAACTCCGTGGAACCTACGGCAATTTGCTCTTGCCGAACGATGGCACTCAGGGCCAAGGTGCGCCGCAGCCGGTTGATGGCTTCGGGTCGGTGGCGCTCCATCAACTGGTTGAGGGTTTCAGGCGGCAGTTGGGACAGGAGCTTGCGGATCTCGCCTGGCGTGACCCCTTGCTGCTGTTGCAGCGAGTGAAGGCTTTGGGATAGCAGTTGCGTCGTTTCCTGCTCGACTAGGGTCTCGGGCAGATCCACCTCGGTGGTTTCCAGGATGGCGTTGAGGATGGCGGTTTCGAGGTTCTCCTCAGATTGTGTCAGGGCATCCTGTTCAAGGCGCTTTTGCAAGTGCTCCCGCAGTTCGGCCACTGTTTGAAAGCTGCTGATCTCTTGCACAAAGGCATCATCCAATTCGGGCAGCTCTTTGGCCTTGATCTCCCTCAGGCAGACAGTGAAGGTAACCGTTTTCCCGGCCAACTCTTTTCTGAAGTAGTCGTCGGGGAAGGTGGCTGCGATCTCCTTGGTTTCGTCGAGCTGCATGCCCACGATGCCCGCCACAAAACCGGGGATGAAGTTGTCTTCCTTGAGTTCCAGCTGGAAGTCCTGGGTGGTCATCTCGTCGAGGGGATTGCCTTCTGCATCGCGGGCTGCAAAATCGATCACCACCACATCCCCCAACTGAGCAGGCCGATCTTCTACCGGCAAGAGGGTGGCCCGCTGATCCCGCCATCGGTCGATGAGCTGGTCAATTTGCTCAGGCTTGACGTCAACACGGGTTGCCGTAACGGTCAGCCCTTTGTATTGGCCAACGCGGGCTTCGGGGTACACCTCAACATATCCTGAGAAGCTGAAGTCTGCTTCGGGGTTGAACTGAGCCAAGAGCTGACCCACCTCATCATCCAGCTCGAACCGACTGATGGGGGTGAGCTGAGCTTCCTTGAAAGCCTGTTGAATGGCCTCGCTGATCAGGTCATCCACAGCACTGGCCAGGATGCGCTCGCGGCCCACCTGCCGCACAACGAGGTTGCGGGGGGCCTTGCCCTTGCGGAATCCCGGAATTTGGATATTCTGCTCCAGTTGACGCAAGGTTTTTTCGTAGGAGCGCTTCACCCGGTCGGCTTCTACCACGATTTTGAGGCCAACCCGGCTGCCAGGGCGTTTTTCTTGGATAACCTGCATAGGAAGTATGAGCTAGGGAGAGGGGCAAGTAGAAGTTCAATTCTACCTCAACGGCCTGTGGGTCAACCTGGGGATTTTAGGCAGGGGATCCCTCGGTGGCCACTTCTTTCACATCCTGGATGTCCTCTTGGGGTTCGGCACGCTTGCTGGGAGGCAGTTGCTTCACTTTGGCTTCCAGCTCCACCACCATTTCCTTGAGTTCGGTGATGGTGACCTCCTTCTCCTGCAGTTGCCGATTTTTTTCCCGGGCTTCGATGCTGAACTGTACGCGCATCCAGAGGCTATACAGCCAGGCGAGGGCGGCCCCAATCCCGGCAGATGCCAGAAGTTCCATCACCAGAGGGCTTTCAACGCTGACGCCGGGGGCAAAAGTAACCGTGACCGGGGTGGCGTTTTGCATGGCAAAGAGGGCAATGGCCAGGAGGGCTGAAAACAAGATCAGGTAGTTGAACAGTCGCATCGTTTTTCTCCTCGAAGGGATCCACTACGGCTTGCCAGCACCAGAATACCCATAAACTCGGGCCGGTTTTTGAGAAAAATTCCCTCAGAAAAACCAGCCATAGCTGTGTAAGCCTTTGCCCAGAAAGTTGACCCCCAGGTAACATACCCAAACCACTCCAAAACCCAAGCTGGCCAAGAGGGCGGGGCGTCTGCCTTGCCAGCCTTTGGTGATGCGGGCGTGCAAATAGGCGGCAAAGACCAACCAGGTAATCAAGGCCCAGGTTTCTTTCGGATCCCAGCTCCAGTAGGTACCCCAGGCTTCGTTGGCCCAAACGGCGCCGGCGATAATGCCGATGGTGAGCAGGGGGAACCCCAGCCCGATCAGCCGGTAGCTGGTGTTGTCCAAGATTTCTGCCAGGCTCAGCCGTTGCCAGGGGATCCCTTCGGGGGCCGGTTGGGGGGGGAGTTCAGCGGACGAGGGGGCAGGACGGGGGGAGCGGAGGCCGGCGTAGGCCAGTTCTGAAGCCGGGGAAGGCAGGGTGGCTTCCGCCCATTCGGGATGGGTTTGGGGTTGGGGAGGGCGAAATTGCAGGCCGAGGGAGTTGCCCTTGAGATGCACTTCCTGACCGCGAGTGACGATGAGAAAGCTGATGGAGAGAAGGGATCCCACCAACAGCGCCGCGTAGGCCAGCAACATCACAGTCACATGCATCATCAGCCAGTTGGATTGCAAAGCCGGCACGAGGGGCTGGGCCACCTGCATATCTTCCGGCAGCACCAAGGCAGCAAAGGCCACGATCCCGGTTACAACTGGGGCGGTCATGACCCCCACCCAGCGGCTGCGGCTCCAGTAGAGGGCCACCAAATGCAAAGCGGTGATCCCCCAGGCCAGGAAAAACAAAGACTCGTACAGATTACTCAAGGGGAAGTAGCCTGCATCGATCCAGCGGGCCGTCAACAGGGCGGCCATCGTCAAGTTTGCCCCGATCATCCCCGCTAGGCCCAATTCGGCCAAAAGCTGCACCTGGGGAAAAGCTGCCCCACCCCAGTAAAACAGCATGGCCCCCAGAGAAATGGCAAACGCCACGTTGTTGAGCAGAGCTTGCCACTGGGCCAGATCCATGCCCGCAAGAGCTGTTATCGCCAACAGAGCCATACACGACCTCAAAAGTGTCTCCGACCCGGCTTGAGCCAGGCCAGTTGATCCCATTCTAGGGCGGGGGAAGGGATCTTCCCCAAAGGACACATGCTGGTAATGTGGGGATGGCTTGTCTGCGGCTCGGCAGGATACAAAGAGCATTGGGATGTAAGGCTCATGCAAGAACACGCCGGAAATGCCAGGTTGAGAAGGTGGGGGTTGTTGAGATGGTGGATCTGTCTGTTGGCCCTGTTGGCCGCCCTCGTTTTGGCCTCTTGTGGGGGATCCCCGCCTAAACCCCCGCAGGAACAGCTTCCCCAGCTAGAGCGCGTGCCGGTTCCCCCGGAGATTGCCAAGCTGGATGCCCATTTGCAGTATTGTCGCCCGCAAGTTCAGATCCTCAGCCCCAAGCCAGGTGAGGTGTTGTCAGAGCGGCAGGTAACCGTTCGCTTCGCGGTGCAAGGGTATCCGCTTTTCCAAGATCCGCAATTGGGTCTCGGCCCTCATCTGCACGTGGTGCTGGACAACCGGCCCTACATCGCCCATTACGATGCCGATGCTCCCCTCGTTTTCAAGGATTTGGAGCCGGGATCCCATACTCTGCGGGTGTTTGCCGGCAAACCCTGGCACGAGAGCTTCAAAAACTCTGAAGCCTATGCCCAGGTTAGCTTTCACGTGTTAGCTCCCACCCCTGAGTACGTACCACAGCCGCAACTGCCCCTGCTCACCTACAACCGCCCCACAGGCAGCTACGGGGCCGAGCCAATCTTGGTGGATTTCTGGCTGGCCAATGCCCCGGTGCGGGAGAGCCTGTTGAGTGACTTGCCACGGGATTGGCGGATCCGCTACACCCTCAACGGCCAATCCGGCCTGCTGGATCGCTGGGAGTCTTTTTATCTGAAGGGCTTCAGGCCCGGTCGCAATGTGATGGTGCTGGAACTGGTGGACAGCAAAGGGGATCCCATCCGCAATGTGTTCAACAGCGCCGCCCGCGAGATCACCTACACCCCTGGCGGCCAAGACACCCTCTCCAAGCTGGTTCGGGGGGAGCTAAAAGCCGAAGAGGCCCTCGCCATTGTGCAGCCGCAGCCCACACCCACGCCGACTCCGGAACCCACGCCCACCCCAACGCTGACGCCCACCCCGACTCCAACACCAAGTCCGACCCCCACACCTACACCGACTCCGGAACCCACGCCCACTCCTACTCCGACGCCAACGCCAACTCCGACACCCACGCCCACTCCTACTCCGACGCCAACACCAACTCCGACACCCACGCCCACTCCTACTCCGACGCCAACACCAACTCCGACACCCACGCCCACTCCTACTCCGACGCCAACGCCAACTCCGACACCCACGCCCACTCCTACTCCGACGCCAACACCCAGCCCGACGCCCACACCCACACCCACTCCGACTCCAACGCCAGAGGCGACGCCCACGCTTGCACCTCGTCGCCAGCCGCGCTTTCAACTGGGCCGCCCCCGTCCGACACCAGAGGGGATCCCGGCTGTTCCAACGCCACCGCCCGTGGTGGCCACTCCTGAACCTGAGCTTACGCCTGAGCCCAGCCCAGAGCCCTCTCCGCAAGCTGTGCCCACTTCAACTCCCCAGCCTGTGGCTACGCCTTTGCCGCGCGTGACCCCTATCCCTTTCCAGGAGCGGCGGGTGCGACAGCAGGGGTTGCGGCTTTTCCCGCCGGGACTCCACAGTCCAACCTTGCCAGGTGAGCGATAGCGGGACAGAATCCTTGGTTGACAGAATGCCCTTCGCACAGCGGGCCGTGGGCCTCACTGTTTCCCCGATGCCGCTCTGCCTGGGTGCGCAGTTGCCAGTTGTCGCGTTCTCACACCGGTCAAGCGCGAGGAGCGTGGAGCGACGGGAAAGAATCCCCCGACTCTAGCCGTGGGGAGAACGTCGATTCCTGCCCAATGGAAGGGCCGGTCGTGTGGCTAAGCTGATGGGGTTGAGCCAAGTCAGGAGCATTGCCCCCTCAACCTTCTCGCACCGATTGCGGTCGCGGAATGGGATCCTGGTTTTCCGCCTGGGTGGAGCTTTGGATCCCGTTCTCTCCACTTTCCAACCTGAGCAAGGGCCGCAATCGGGATCCCTGCCAGGGATCCAGGACATCCCGAATTAGCACCTCCTGAATCCACACCTGCAGGATTGCCGCCAAAGGCACGGCCAGGAACAGGCCCAGCACCCCAAAGAAAAAGGCTGAAGTAACTTGAGCTACTAGGGTTAGGGCGGGCAGGAGCGACACCTGTCGGGACATAACGATGGGGGTGAAGACGCTGCTTTCCAACTGCTGGATCAGGATATACAGCCCCAGCACTGCCAAGGACTTCCAAGGGGCATCCGTGAGGGCTACCAGCATGGGGGCCACCACGCTTAAGGTGGGGCCGATATTGGGGATGAAGTTGAACAATCCCGCCAGCACCGCATTGGCCAAGATCAGGGGCACCCCCAAAATCCACAGCCCGATCCCACTCAGCAGCATCACCAAGGTGCTGGTAAACAGGATCCCCATCAGCCACCCTCGCAGCGCCAGCTCACAGCGCTTGAGGATGTAGCGAATGCGGGGACGGTAAAAGGCCGGGAAAACCGAGACAAAAGCGCGACTGTAGGCTTGGGGATCCGCCAACAACAAAATGGTGAGGATGATTACAAACAATAGGTTGAGCAGGGTGCCAAAAAAGGCAGTGAAGGACTCGGAGAAAAAGTCGCGCACCTGTCGCACCAACTCGGTGGCCTGGGGCACCAAGCTATTGGCCAATTCCCGCAGCGTCGGCAGCTCAATATCCGTCGGCAAAGAGAGAATCAAGCTCTCGAACAGCCGCTGCGCTTGCACGATCCCGGCGGGCACCCCATCGGTAAACAGCCGCCGCAACTGCTCCGCCAGGGGGGGCACCACGATTAGCCCCACCAAGATCGCGGCCACCAAAACCGTCAAACTGGTGATGACAATTGAGGGGCCACGCCGAAAGCCGTAGCGCTGTGGGATCTGGGCCAAGGTATCCAATGCTACTGCCAACACAATGGCCGCGAACACCAACAGCAGGATCTGCCGGATCTGCCAAAGCAGAACTAGCAGGCCCAACAGCGCCCCTAGCCCCAGCCACTGGGCGAAGGTCACCCGCCAGCTCACCTCCTCTCTCGCCCGGTTGTCGCCTATTCTAGATGGGATCCCGACAAGTCCCATCGCTATTCGAGAACCCTGGATGCGCGATCCTGTCCCTTCAGAAGTGACTTTAGCCGCCCGCAGCAGTGGGATGGAGTTTTTGCTCACGGATGAAGCTCCCCTGCTCTCAGTGGGGGGAGTGTCCCGTTATTTGAAATCGCTGCTGGCCGGGGATCCCTACTTGGTCAGGCTGTGGGTGAGCGGGGAAGTCTCCAGTTGCCAGCGCAACCGCAATGGCCACCTGTTCTTGACCCTAGTCGATCCGGAAACCGGTGACGTTCTCAAGGGGGTGGTCTGGCAGGGCCAAACTTCCCGGCTCAGCTTCTGGCCGGAAGTGGGGCAACAGGTGCTTGCCCTTGGGCAACTTGGCATCTATAGCGGCGGCAGCCATTATCGCCTCGTCATCTGGCAATTGCTGCCTGCCGGGGAAGGGCTGTTGGCGTTGCGATTTCAACAGCTCAAGGCCCGCCTCAGTGCTGAGGGCTTGTTCGATAATCAACGACCTCTGCCTGTTCATCCCCAGTGCATTGCCGTCGTTAGTTCCCCCCACGCTGCCGGCTGGGGAGATATTCGGCGCACCCTCAACCAGCGCTACCCCGGGCTACGGGTGCTGTTCTCCCCAGCTCAAGTGCAAGGGGAGGCGGCCCCGGAATCAATTGTGCGGGCCATTCGCCGGGTGGAACAGGATGGGCGGGCGGAAGTGCTTCTTTTGGCGCGGGGCGGTGGAGCCAGCGAAGATTTGGCCTGTTTTAACGATGAGCGGGTGGTGCGAGCCATTGCCGAATGTCGGATCCCGGTGGTCACCGGGATTGGCCACCAGCGGGATGAAACCCTGGCTGACTACGCTGCCGACTACGCCGCCCATACCCCAACGGCAGCTGCCGAGCGGATCGTGCCGGATCTGGGGGAATTGCAGCGTCAGGGATCCCAGTTGCGCCAGAAGTTGATCGAACGCACTCGCCAAGCTTTGGAAAGGGCCCAGCAGCGTTTGCAGCAGGCCCAACACCACCTGGCTTACGTGCATCCAGAGCGGCTGTTGCAACAGGCTCAGGATCGCTTGACCCAACACCAACATCGCCTGCTCCAAGCCGTGCGCCATCGCTTCCAGCAACGCCAACAGCACCAACAGGCCCTGCAAGATCGCCTCCAAGCGCTCGATCCCGAAGCCATTCTGAAACGGGGCTATGCCCTGGTGCGAAATGAAGAGGGATCCCTGATCCGCACCCATCGCCTGCCTCCCCAAACCCGCCTGATGATACAACTGGCCTCGGGAAGCCTATGGGTACGAGTAGAGGAGAGCCATGAGCCGCCGCAAACGTGAGGAGCCGTGGCGCTATGAAGCGGCCATTGCCGAGGTGGAAACTTTGATTGCCCAGATTGAATCGGGGGAACTGGATCTGGCGGAAGTGGTGGAGCGCTTTCAACAGGCCGCCCAAACCCTGAAAACCTGCGCGGACTTTTTAGAGCAAAAGCGGCAGCAGGTGGAGATCATCATCGAGCAATTGGGCCAAGAGGAAGAAGACTCGCAGGCGTTCTAGGGATCCCACCTGATCATTCCCCCTGCACTGCTGTCGCCATTCTGCTTCACTATGGATGGTCGTTGGATGGTTGTCTTTATCCTTGCGCCCCCATGCCCGCAAAGATCCTCGATGGCAAAGCCTTAGCCGCCCGCTTGCAAGCGGAGATGGCCGCCCAAGTGCAAGCTTGGATACCCCAGGTGGGGCGGCCACCGGGATTGGCAGTGCTGCGGGTTGGAGAGGATCCCGCCAGTGCGGCTTACGTGCGTGGCAAAGAGCGGGCCTGTGAGCGGTTGGGCATTGCTTCTTTTGGCCGACATTTTTCCGCCCAAGACTCCCCTGCCCATTTGCTCGACACCATCGACCAACTCAATCAGGATGAGCGGGTGGATGGCATCCTCGTCCAACTGCCCTTGCCCCCCGGCTGGGATCCCATCCCCCCCCTTCTGGCCATCAATCCCGACAAAGATGTGGATGGACTTCACCCCCTCAACCTGGGCCGGCTGTTGCGCGGCGAGCCCGGCCTACGCAGTTGTACCCCTTTGGGCGTGATGCGCCTGTTGCAGGCAGAAGGGATCCCGATTGCAGGCCGAAAGGCAGTGGTGGTCGGTCGCAGCATCTTGGTGGGCAAGCCCTTGAGCTTGATGTTGTTGGCCGCCGATGCGACGGTCACCCTAGCCCACTCCCGCACCCCCGACTTGGCAGAAGTGACCCGCGCCGCCGACATTGTGGTGATGGCCGTGGGCCGCCCCCGCCTATTGAGGGCAGACATGGTGAAACCCGGCGCGGTGGTCATCGACGTTGGCATCAACCGCATCGAGACCCCTGCCGGATCTGAGCAACTGGTGGGAGATGTGGACTATGAAGCGGTCAAAGAGTTGGCCGCTGCCATCACGCCCGTACCGGGCGGCGTAGGGCCGATGACGGTAACGATGCTGCTGGCCAACACCCTACAGAGCTATAAACTGCGCAGCCACTTGTGTAGTCATTATTAAACAGGAATGAAACATTTCTGTTGCATTGTTCCCTAACTTCCCTCTCTCTCTGGGAGAAGAGCTGGGGTTGGTCGCGGCAGCGGCACAGAGCGCTTGGGGAGTGTCTCAATCTAGCTTGAAATGACTATGGTTTGGAGACTGTTCTCAAAATGTTCTGTTGCTTGGATCCTCCCCCTTCGGCCCAGAAGAGTGAGGAATGGAGAAGTTGCCCCAGAGGAGTTTGAGGTGACCGCTGCAAATGTCCAAGCTGCGCGCGGAGCACCCTAAGGCTGCAAGATCATCGACCAGGAGCCGCTCTCCCCATCCCAAAACGGGGCCAGAGACTCTCCCACCACATTTGGCCCCCAATAGCGGCGGGTTCCATCCAAGGCGAAAGCCACCACAATGTCTCCGGGGCCGATTTGCAGCGGTTCTTCTCCCAAGCTCAGCAGCAATCCCTCGCTCCCCCCCTCTCCAGGGGCAAAGTCCCAGTGGGCCGTTTCCGGATTGATCATCCGTTCGCCGCTGCGCATCAAGATCACCAGCCGAACCGGATGGGGCGTGCGATTGCCGACCCGAAAGGATCCTGTGCGGGCGGAGGTGGGGGCAGCCTGGGGGGGCAAGGCAGGCTCTGAGTGCAGAACAGGGACAACATTCCCCTCAACGGAATCTTCCAAGGCTTCCAGCGTCGGTTTCTCCAGAGTCTGTGCTCTCAATCCCTGCACGAGAACCCCTACCCCAACCAAAGCGACAGACAACACTAGGGATCCCTTGCCCCTCAAAGCTCTGTTCAGCAATGGGCCGCCGGCGAAAAAAGAGGCAACAGCCTGAGCGAATGAGCAGATCAAGACGCACATCGAGACCACTGCAAGCCAAAGTGATACGTGTCGAGTTAGACAAAAGGCATCAACTGCTGCCCTACCCCTGATAGACCAGCCATACGCGTACAGAGTTCCATCAGAGGATAACGCCCCCACCGTGCAGAACACGATCGTTCAGCTACGTTAACACGTCCATTCCTCTATTCCCTGTGCTTTGGAGGAACAAGGAATAAGGGATCCCCCACTCCAGACCAGGCTGAAACCAGTTTGGATCGCCTTCAGGGATTCACGGCCCGACGCTGCCACCCTTGGGAGGTACGTTCGTACACTGTCCGCAATTGGGGATAGATCTGATCCCCCTTAAGCTGCAAGTGATCCACCTCTGTTGGCTCCAGCAGTAATGCCACAAAAGTCTGCGGGGGCAGCAGATCTTTCTCTTTCGGCAACTCTTGAATAAAAGCCTCTGGCGGGGCAAGCAGCCCCTTAGGTTCCGGCCAAAACCAGAGGAGCCGTCCTTTTTCCGATATCTGTTGCCACAACTGCTGCCGCTGGCGCTGGGCCTGGGGATCCGGATGATCGGCGGCGATGGCCTCAAGGGTGCCAGCGATGCGGAATTGCTCGCGGGTTTTGCAGAAATACCAGCAGATCTGGGCTTGGGGGCAGTGGGCAATTTGTCGGATCTTCTCGCTGCGACTATCCACCGCCAATTGAATGCGGTCGGTATCGCCCAAAAACCCCCGGAAAACGACCGTGCGGTTGCGCGGATGCCCCTGGGGATCCACCGTGGCCAATTGCAAATACCGCACACCGGGATCGCTACGGTTCCGGTGCAGTGCCGCCTGAATCAGCGCCCGCCAAGAGGGATCCGCAGTAGAATTGCCCTTCGGGTCTTTCATCCGTTTTTCGCAAGGTGCAAGCAAGCCAGGATTGGGGCTCTCTCTCCCTTAGCTAGGGGGTGGAGAAGCCTCAGATTGGGAGTCTCTGGAGAGCCCTGGTGAGGACTCCGCACCGCCGACGCGACCAGAGCTGGGATCCGGCTCAGTTGGGCTGATGGGATGAAAGTGGTGCTCCAGCCAGCCTTCCGGTGGCCCCTCAAACCGCTCCGGCACCGGCTGCTTCACCTGTAATCCCCGCAGCATCGCGTTGAGATAAGCACTATCCCAGGTAAAGAGGCGGCTTTCGCGGATTTTGTGCCACACCGAACGCGACATCAGCAACGTCCGCTCTACATCCTGGGCTCCCAGCTTCAGCAAGAACTCCTCCCGTTCCGGCTGGTAATCGGTGGAGGCCAAGGCCAGAGATTGCGGCGGATGAGCCTGAGTAAGCTGGGCCATCTTGGCCATGAGTTCGGGGTAAAGCCAAGTGTAGGCAGGGTGAACCGTAAGCTTGGCCACATGAGGTTGCTGCCCGGTGCGATCCAACTTCAAGTTGAAGTAGCCGATGGCGGTTTTGCGTTCGGGCTCATAAACACACACTTCCACCCGCTCCGTCTGGCTAATGGCGCATTTGGCCTGCTCCAAAAGCCAATCCAGTGGGCTAGTGCGAAAATCGTTCACCTCACGGTCGTACACCTGGCGCACAGTGGCCGGCATGGATCCCGTATCCAGTTGGTAGATGGCATAGGCATCCCGGTTGGTCACCGGCACCAGGTTGGGCAATTTGGGCTCGTGCTGGCTGAGAGCTGCCAGAATATCGGCTGGAATCGACCAGTAGGTGATCTGAGCCAAGGGTTGGAAGCCGTTGCGCCGGTAGAGCGCCATTGCCCCTTTGTTGTGGATGTTCACCTCCAGGATCCAGGTGCGAGCTTCCCGAAAGTGCTCCATGCAGTGCTTGAGCAGCCGGGATCCCACCCCCTGTCGCTGGGCAGAGGGCGCCACTGCGATATGATCGACCCGCCAGGTGCTGCGGGAATGGTTGAAGGGAGAAACCTGAATCACCCCCTGAATCTTGCCCTTCAGCTCCGCCACATGCACTGTAAACATGTGCTGGAAGCGATTGGGAAACAGGGTCAGGGTTTTCAGGGGCCCATACCACTGGCGCAACCGCCGCACTTGGCGACGAATATCCACCGAGCGGCTGCTGTACTCTTCATCAAAGGCTTGCGCCAAAATCTCTTCCACAGCCTCCAGATCCCCCAGTTGGGCGGGGCGAATGATCAGCTCAGGGGCACCAATGGGGGCTTCGGCATCCGGGTCAGGTTTTGCTGTGGTGTTGTCCATGCCAATCGCAGGCGGGAGAATATTCAAAGCATAGCTCAGGCTCTCTTGCTTTTTCTAACCGGGAGGATCGTTCTGCAACAAAGCTTGAAAGCCTACAGATCGGCTTTCCCGTTATCGAGAAAGGCTTGGCCGCCAAGAAGGGCGTGAACTCAGCCTCCCGGTAGCTGCCCAACAGTGACGAACGGGAGAGCTGGCCCCCTACCCTGCTGGGGTCAATGCCGGGTCGCTCACGCCCCAGTGTCCAGCAAGGTCAAGTTGCTGAAGGTGAAGCGCTTCTCCACAGGGCCGGTTTCCGTCTCCGTCTGGATACACCGCTCCGAGAGGATGTAGTACTTGCCCACTTTTGTATACAGATCCTCGAATTGGCTGCGCCCGCCCTTTTGCTGGCCCGTTTGGGGATCGTGATAGACGGAATCGTAGCGGTGGGAAAGATAGCCTTCGCCGGTATCGTGGCTGCTGAAGGTGTGGATGGTAACCACCACTCCGTGGATATGCCGATGCACCATGGTAACCTGGTTATCGCGCACGTGGTAGCGATCCCCTTCGGCTTTGCCCCCCACCAGGATCTCCACTGTGCCATCGGGCAGGGTTTGGCCGTAACGGAAGGTGTTGTTCCCATGGGTCTCGTCGAAGCTGCGGCGCACTCGGTGAATGGCAATCTCCCAAAGTTGGTTGTGAATGGCTTTTCGAGCTTCCTCATCTTCTACGCCCGTAACGGTGGCCTTTAGGTCTGCCCCCACTCGCACCTGCCCAACGAATGTGCGCTCCCCATCCCAATAGCTGACCTCGGCGCTGTAGCCTGGGAAAGCGGGATCCCAGGTGTAGCGGTTTTCATAGGCGGCCCGAAACAACTCTTGGGCAGAGACTTGAGTGGCAATCATCGGCTGTCTCCTTCCTGTTTTCCTTGCAAGCACTTCCCCTGAGCATCCATCATACCGCCCCCTGCTGTTGGGCTGCCCCCCAGTTGCCTTCGCTGAGAACCTGCATCTGGTGAACTGGCCTAGCCGCTCCCCTGTCCGCTGCTGCAGGATAGAAGCACAGCCATGGGAACTTCTTCCTCACACCCAATTTGGCTTGCGAGTTTAGCCGCTGCTGTGATCCCCAGAGTATTCTCTGAGAAGGGTTCGCCTATTTTTTGTGGGTGAGGAGGGAGATTGAAAGGTTTTGACAATCGCGTCAGCGGGGCGGATCCCCTAGAGCCTGGCCTGACGCCGCCCCAGACCGGCATGGCAACCGCGCCAGAGATGATGGGGCCAGTGCTGAAAATCATTGGCAAGCAGACCCTGAGTGGCCACATCCCCATTGGCGGGGCAAAAAACTCTGCCTTGGCGCTGATGGCCGGGGCCATCTTGGCTCCTGAGGCCTGTCGAATTCACAACGTGCCGCGTCTGCTGGACATTGAACGCATGGGACAGATCCTGGCCACGCTGGGAGTTAAGGTTTCCCATGTTGGCAATACCCTCGACCTGGATGCCAGCTCCCTGAAAACCTCTCAAGCTCCCTATGAATTGGTCAGCCAGTTGCGGGCCAGCTTTTTCATCATAGGGCCTCTGTTGGCGCGGCTGGGGGTGGCCAGAGTTCCCTTGCCCGGCGGCTGTGCGATCGGGTCTCGTCCTGTGGATCTGCATGTGCGGGGTCTACAAGCCTTGGGGGCGACGGTACAAATCGAGCATGGGGTGGTTCATGCCTATGCCCGTAAATTGTTGGGAACCCGTATTTACCTGGACTATCCCAGCGTCGGTGCCACCGAGACCTTGATGATGGCCGCTACGCTGGCGGATGGAGAAACGGTGATCGAGAACGCCGCCCAAGAGCCGGAGGTGGCGGATCTAGCCCGTTTTTGTCAAGCCATGGGGGCCCGCATTCGCGGTGTCGGCACCAATACGGTTGTGGTGGTAGGGGTGCCCCGCTTGCATGGAACAGAGTACACGGTCATTCCCGACCGCATCGAGGCCAGCACCTATCTCATTGCCGGGGCCATTACCCGCTCTCACCTCACGGTTGGCCCTGTTATTCCCGATCATCTGCGGGCGGTGATCGCCAAGTTGCAAGCGATGGGGCTGCGGGTGGAAGAGGAAGGCCCAAACCGGCTGCGCATTGCCCCGGCTCAACTGAGCTCAGGCTGGCTGTGTCAGGCAACCGATATTCAAACGCTGCCCTATCCCGGTTTCCCCACCGATGTGCAGGCGCCGATCATGGCCTTGGCCGCCTTGAGCGAGGGCAGTTGCACCATTGAGGAGACGGTGTTTGAAAACCGCATGCACCACATTCCCGAGCTGAATCGCATGGGAGCCGATATTCGCCTGAAGAACCGAGTGGCCCTGATCCGAGGGGTGCCGTCCCTTTCCGGCGCTCCGGTGGTGGCTACCGACCTGCGGGCGGGTGCGGCCCTGGTGTTGGCCGGTCTGGCGGCTGAAGGCTGCTCCACGATCCACGGATTGCACTACATCGACCGTGGCTATGAAGCCATTGACGAAAAGCTGCGCAGTGTCGGGGCCAAGGTGTACCGCAGTGAAAGCCCGACAACGCAATTGGGGAAATGAGCCGTTTCACCGCCGTTTGAAGTTTGAAGAAATCGTTGCATCTCTCCCTGCCTATCGCCTGGCCCCAATGCTCGGTGACCGCTTGCCAGGTGAGCTTTCCAGCCGTTTCGCAAGTATCGAGTTGTCTGGTGACTCAACGCAGTCAGGTTGAGTATCGTAGGTCAGAGGTGGTGGGGAGGTAAAGCATGGGGATCCTGACAAGCAGCCAACGACGCTGGACAAGATGGGCTGCCGGTGTGCTGGCAGCGGGAGCGGCTCTGGGTGGAGCTGTCTGGGGCTTCTACACCTCATCCTGGGCAGAAACCGTAGAAGTGGCCTCTGCACGAGAAGACAGGGATCCGACGCAACTGCCCCAAACTTCCACAACGGCCTTTCTGCGGGCCTACGCAGCGCTGCAAGCCGGCCAAGCGCAATCTGCCTTGAAGCATTTGCAGGGGCTGGAAGAGAGCCTGCCGGTTCTGAGGGAAGAGATTTGGAAGCTCAGGGCCCAAGCCTATGAACAGTTGCAGGACAAGGAAACAGCCCAAGGGATCTGGTGGCCCCAGATTTTGCAGGAATATCCCCACAGTCCTGTGGCCGCCTACGCCCTCTGGGGGATGGGCCAGGTGGATCGGCTGCGGCAGCAATTTCCCACCCACCCGCTGACTGGACGTGCCCTCAAGCATTTGCTAGAGCTGGATCCCGACCGCTATGACCTGCTGCGGGATTTGGCCCAACATCACCCGCAAACCCCTGGGCTAACGCCGCTGCTGGATCGCTGGCGGCAGGCTCAGGAGGGATCCCTCACGGCTTCCGACTGGCAGATCCTCGCCGATGCCTACTGGGAGCAACGGGAGTACGGCAAAGCTGCCCGGGCCTATGGGCGTGCCCCCGCCACCTCTCAGAACCTCTACCGCTGGGGCCGCAGCCACCAGATCTCGCGGGAGTTTCCCCAGGCCAAAGCGGCTTACCAAGCGCTGCTGGCACAGTTTCCCGATGGGCCAGAGGCTTCTCTCACCCGCCGCCGTTTGGCGGAACTGAGCGACCTGCCGACGGCGATCGACTTGCTTCGACAGGTGGGAGCCGGCTCAGATAAAGAAGCTCCAGAGGCGTTGCTCAGCCTCAGCCAGCTCTATGATCGCAACGCCAGCCCCCAATCGGCCCAAGCCACCCGGCAAGCCCTTTGGGATCGCTTTCCAGCCAGCGAAGCTGCGGCCAACGCCGCCTGGACGGTGGCCTGGAGCCAAGCGCAAGCAGGCAATCTCAGCCAAGCCATCGCCCTAGCTCAACAGATTGGATCCGCCCAGCGGGACACGGAAATGGGGGCACAACTGCTCTACTGGGCGGGCAAATGGCGGGAACAGCAGGGGGATGTGGCTGCAGCTCGGCAAACCTATCGGCAGGTGCTGCGGCAGTTTCCCCACACCTACTACGGCTGGCGGTCGGCAGTGCAACTGGGCTGGCCGGTGGGGGATTTCTACAGCGGGCGCAAAAGGGTTGAGGTGGATTTTCAGCCGGTGCGCCAACCGTTGCCAGGGGTCTCTGCAGTTACGCAAACCCTGCATTTGATGGGAGCCAGCCAACTGGCCTGGGAACGCTGGCAGGGCGAAACTCCCGTGCAGCGGGATCCCCGCCAGATGAGCGTTGCCGAGCGCTTTGTCACGGGCATTTTGCGCAACAGCGCCGGAGAGCACCTGCGGGGCATTAACCAGGTGGCTGCTTTGCGCTTTAGCGAAGAGCCGGATCCCTTGCTGGAGACGTTGAGGCAGCGCCAAGATTTCTGGCAGGCCATCTATCCGCTGCACTACTATGCGGGCCCAGACAATTCCTGGAGCGGGGATCCCTACGCCCAACCCGGCTTGGCCCGCTGGTCGCGGCAATTTAACCTCAATCCTTTGATGGTGGCGGCTTTGATCCGGCAGGAATCCCGCTTTGAGCCAGAGATCGTCTCGGCCTCGGGGGCTTTGGGCTTGATGCAGGTGATGCCCGCTACTGGCCGCTGGATTGCCCAGCAGATCGGCCTGGCCCAGTACAGCCTCACCAACCCCGCCGACAATCTCTACCTGGGATCCTGGTACTTCGACTACACCCACCGCACCTATCAAGACAACACCTTGCTGGCCCTGGCCAGCTACAATGGTGGCCCCGGCAACGTGGCCAGATGGCTGAACCGCTTTGGCTTCGGGGATCCGGACGTGTTTGTGGAGCAGATCCCCTTCCCCGAAACCCGGGGCTATGTGAAGTCCGTGTTTGGCAACTACTGGAACTACTGGCAGCTCTACACCCAGGAGGGGCGCACTCTGGTCAGCCAGCGACTGCATAACCCCTCGTCTTCTTCATGACTTCCGGTTTTGTCGCGGGAGTGCTGCCGTAGAGGGAGTGGGCTTTTTTCCCACAGTATTCTGGGAGAGTTACAGTTATTCCAAGATTTGGCAGTCAAGATTTGACAGTGCCGTTCGCGCTGACAGGACGGGGTTCTATGGTCTCTGGGTCTGAACAACAGGAGAGCGTTCGCGTTAGCAGCGCGGAGCACCATCAGGGGGCGGCAGAAAAGCAGACTGCCCGACAGGAATTGGCCGTGGATTTTATTCGCCATGGCATAGCCGAGGAACCCCGGCCAGAAGTCGAGGATGCCTTTCGGGCCCTTACAGACGAAGGTCGCAAGCGCTGCCGCAAGATTGCCCGCCAGCTCAAGAACATGGGCTGGAGGTGGGATCTCCTGCTCACCAGTCCCCTGGTGAGGGCTCGGCAGACGGCTGAGATCTTTTTGGACGAGAACCTGGCCGAAGCTGTGGAGGTGTTTGAACCGCTGGCTCCGGGCGGCAGTTTTGCTGACCTGGTGCGCTGGCAAGCAGAGCGGGAACCTCTGGCGTCTTTGGCTCTGGTCGGTCACCAGCCGGATCTGAGCCTGTGGGTACAAGCGGCTGTTGGTCTAAACCCGGCCCATGCCGACGCGATCACCCTCAAAAAAGCGGGCCTAGCCCAAGTGCGCTTTGCCGAAGGCCGGATTGACTACCGCCAGGGATCCCTGACTTTGTTGCTCTCCCCCAAGGTGGTGCTGCGCTGAGAAGAAGCTGGCTCATCATGATAAACGCCCAACGAGTCGGCCAGAGGTTGTGCCCCTAGGTTCAGCGCTGAGAGGAGGTCAGCCGCTCTCCCAGCAATTGCACACAATAGGCCGCCAGCCCCAACCCCACCATGGCAAACATGAAGGCAATCAGGGAAACGGAACCGACCAGCAGGTAGCGCACCAGAATGCTGATTCCGCGGGCCAACGATCCAATCTCCACATCGATCGGCGGCAACTTGGCCAACATCGAGAGCAGCAGTTGAAAGAACCCGTAGCCCAAACTGACGGCGATGGCGGCCCCCAAGAGGGCACTGAAAGGGTTGGGGGATCCCTGTGGAGAAGAAGACATGGGGCAGCACCGGAAAACTCACCTTTATTCTAGGCTGCAGGTACAATGTGGAAGTTTCTTTTCTTTCCGGCAAGCCTAGGGGTTATGGAGAGCGGATCCCATTACGAAGTTTTGGGCGTTGCCGTGGGGGCGACGGCGGAGGAGATCAAGTCCGCCTACCGTCGTTTGGTCAAGTACCACCATCCCGATAGCCTGCTGGCCAAAAAAGATCGGGCCACCGCTGAGCGCATCCGCCAGATCAACGCTGCCTACGCGGTGCTCAAAGATCCGCAATCTCGCCGCGACTACGACCGGCAATTGCACTCCAGCCGCACCTCACCCTGCCCTCAGCCGAGGGGATCTCCCCATGAAACCGTCAGCCACGAAGCCATCGCCCGCGCAGCCTGGATCCAACAGGTCTACACCCCCCTAAACCGAGTTTTGGGGCCCCTGCTGTCTTCCCTAGAGCCTCAGTTGCATGCTTTGGCGGCGGATCCCTTTGATCCCAACCTGTTGCAGTCTTTTGCTGACTATCTGGAAGAGTGTGCGCAGAAACTGGCCCAAGCCCAGCAGATCTTTGGCCGCCTCCCCAATCCCAGCAGCCTGGGGGGAGTGGCTTCTCGCCTCTACTACGCCCTCAACCACCTAGAGGACGCTCTAGAGGAGCTGCAGTATTTCCCCCTGAACTTCGACGACCGCCATCTGCACACCGGACAAGAGCTGTTTCGCCGGGCAGGGGGGCTGCGCCTGGAAGCTATGGAAGCTTACGCCAAGAGTTCACCCTAGGCCAGAGCGGGATCCCCCTCTGGGCAGAGCGGGGCGGGGATCATAGGGGATAGGGATGTACTGTACAGAAGGACGGCCTATGGTGGCCTGCGGGTACAAGTCCATCAGGGCATAGATTTGGGGTGGCAACTCGGTAGAAATGGGCAGGCCCAACCTTTGGGCTTCTTCGGCGGTGATGGGGTAGTCGTGGGTAACTTGTCCACTGGTTAGGTACTGGATGAGGGGCTCGATGCGTTCGGGGGCAATTTTGCGCTTGGGCACATCGTCCTTCAGGAGATCCCGCACGAAGTTCTGTACCTGTTGCATCGCTTTGCGGGCCAGATCTGCCAGGATCAAGGTTTGGTCATCGATTTCGGCAATGGGTTTATCCGCCACCACCTGCAGAATACTGGCGGCAGCATACCCCCCCAACTGTGGATCCACCGGCCCCAGGACTGCATTGGCATCCATGACGATTTCGTCGGCGGCCAGGGCCAGCATTGTCCCCCCCGACATGGCGTAGTGGGGCACAAACACTGTCACTTTGGCCGGATGGCGGATCAAGGCGCGGGCAATTTGCTCCGTGGCCAGCACCAGGCCACCGGGGGTATGCAAAATCAAATCAATCGGGGTATTGGGTGGGGTAAGGCGAATTGCCCTCAACACCTGTTCGGAGTCCTCGATGCTGATGTAGCGGGAAACCGGGATCCCCAAAAAACTAATCGACTCCTGGCGGTGAATGAGCAGAATCACCCGGCTGCCCCGCTTTTGCTCCAACTCCCGAATGGCCATCAAGCGCCGGAACTCTTGGGCACGACGGTTCAGCAGAGGTTGCAAAGAGCTGAAGATCAGGAAAATCCAGAACAGGCTGCCCCAGTCCACTTTCGCACCTCAAGTGGGATCCCTTTGCTTCCAGGATAGGGGATAGCAAACCTTTGGTGATCTCTGGGCCTCACGAGTTGGGTTCAGACGCCGCGAAAAAGCGATCCAAAGCCTGCAGCAAATCCGGTACGGAAGCTTGGTCAATCCAGGATCGAATATAAGCCTGCTGCTCCGCCAAGTTTTCAATGCGGCCCAACTTTTGCATGGCCAAGTAGCGGGTTTCTGCCACGGCGCGATTGGTTTGCAAGTCCAGCCGCTGCTCCGGGGTCAGCGGATACTCTGTTTGGGCCAACAGGTGATCGGCCACCATCATGAACAGCAGAGGCCCCGCCAATTCCACCTGGGGCTCGGCTTCTGGCTCAGAATCAGCAGCAGCGAGATCTTGGAGATCTTGAAGGAGATCCTGCCCCAGTTGCAGCAGCTCCTCTGCTGAAGCCGCCCGCAGCACCGTCTCGGCAGCAGCCTGCAGCGGCTCTGGGGAAACCCTGTGGTGGATGGCCAATTCCGCCAGAGCCTGTTCCCATTGATCCCGTTGGGCTTGCACCACAGCCCGCTCTTCTGGGGAAAAGTCCAACCGCTCCAGCACCACCTCCAGAGCCACAGCCCCCACCAACAGGGGGGGAAAGCGCAGCACCGTAGAGGCAGATCCCGCCTGCTCCAAAAAGGTTTCCAAATCCGGGCCGGATCCCCTGTCCAGCAAGTCCTGCAAGTAGGCCAGCACCTCTTGGGGCGAGGTCAACCTGAGGATCCCTCGCACCTGTGCCCGCAAGTCTGCGGGGATCCCAAGGAGCTGCACCTGGACTTCGGCCCGCGCCTGCGCTTCTGCAATCAACTCTGGCAAATCTGCCGTTGCCCGACCGGCCTGCAACAAAACCTGGCTAGAGTCCTGCAACAGGCTGGCCGCTTCCACAAACAGCAGCACCTGCGGGACTTGCAGCGTTGGCCAAACCATGCTAGCCAAGCTGTGGATCCGCAGGGGATCCCTCCGATTCTGGATTGGCTGGCGCAGCGGGGTGAGCTGAAGTGGGCTTGTGCCAGTGCAGACCGATCAGAGCATCGTACAAAAAGCCCCAAAACTCTCCCTTCTCCCAGATCCCCAGCGTTTGCTGGCAGTTGCGCGCGTCCAGCTCAGGTTTGGCTGCCCAGTAGGCTGCTTGGTATTTGTACCAGGGAACAGAAGGCCAGAGATGGTGGATCAGGTGATAGTTTTGCCCCAACAGCAGAATGTTGGTCAGCCATCCGGGATAGACGCAGGCATTGTACCACCGCTCTTGGGATTGAAAAGGGCGATGGGGCAGGTAGTCAAAAAACAAGCCCAGCAAGAACCCCATGATAAAGGCAGGGGGTAGCCAATAGTTCATGATGTAGTCGGTGTAGCCGAAGTAGCTGGCCAGACCAAAGGTCAGGATAACCACCAGCCGACTCAAGCCCCACTCCAGCAGATCCCAGCGACCTTTCCGCCAGAGCTGCCGCTTAAAGAAAAACACCTCATGGTAGAAAAACCGCGGCGCGATCAGCCACAGCGGCCCTCCCGTCGAGACATAGTGATCGGGATCGTCTTCAGGATGGTTGACGTGGGCGTGGTGCTGCATGTGTACCCGCTTAAAGACGGGATAGACAAAACCCTGCAACAGGGCAGAGCCGTGTCCGAGTGCCTCGTTCAGAAAGCGGTTGCGGTGGGCCGAGCCATGGGAAGCATCGTGAATCACCGTGCCCAGAACATAGAGGGCCACAAAATTGAGCCAGAACACCATCCATTTGGGCCAGTGCCAAAAGGCGTACCCGCCAAAGCAAGAGGCCGAAAGCACCACCGCAGCCAAAAACATCAGCAAGGTGGGATTCCAAAATTCCGAGGGTGGCCCCAACAGCTCACGAGGCAATGCGAAAGGTTTTTGGGCTGGTTCAGCAGTAGCAGCAACAGTCATCGGCAGCCATCCTTAGGTGCGCACAGTGCAGACAGAGAGGATGGGTCGAGGCAGCGCGTCCCAGTCATCACACCGAAAAGAGATCGAAGAGATAAGTTTGTTAACTTTCGTTAGTATACGGCAGAGACCTGCCCAGCTTCTCAGCCCAAGCCTTATTTTCCTCACAACCCCAGCCATGGGGGCACCTTCCTCTCCTGGCCAAGGATTCCTGAAGGATCCCGGCAACGGCAAACTGCCCCTGAAGCCAGAGAAAAGCCGTAGTGTGAGGTTTTGTTGCAATTCATGTGCAGATTGCGAGGGGATCCCAGCAGGAGGGGTAATCTAAGGGTCGGTTAACCTGAGCTGAGGATGGAAACCATGATGCCTGTTGTTGCGCTGTTGGCTCTGACCGCTCAAACCAGCCCCTGGTCCCCCCTGAACGCCGTGATCATTCTGCTCTGCACAGGGCTGGCTTACTTGAGCTTCAAATCCTCCTCTGGAGTGGCCTCAGAGACTGGGCCGGTACTGGGAATGACCTGGCCAGAAGTCATCGGGGTTGCCAGCTTTGGCCATTTGTTGGGAGTGGGGGTCGTTTTGGGCCTCTCTAACATTGGCGTTCTCTAGGTCGCCACTTCCTTTACATTTCTTGAACTTAGTCCCGATCCCTGCTGGATGATGTTAAGCTCTATTTTAATTCTGAAAGAAGCAGTTTCTTCAGCCGCATTTTCCCCTGAGGTTTGTTGCTATGTCAGCGATGGTGCTCCTGGCCAGTTTGCCGGAAGGCTATGAATTGTTTGACCCGCTGATCGACATTTTGCCGATCATCCCTGTTCTGTTTTTCCTGCTGGCTTTTGTCTGGCAAGCGGCAGTGGGCTTTAAGTAAAGCCATTGCTTTTACTGAGGTCGCAAAGGTCTCAAAGGCCTGGGTGGTCTGGAGAAAACTCAAGCAAACCTAAAGGGCTTCCCCCAGCTTATCTCCCAAGTTGGGGGCTCTTTGCTTTGCCCATTTATGGTCATTTCGATTCAAACTAGGACACTGCACCCACGCCTAAAACGTTAAATGCACCGTGCCAGAAGGCCTTTCAAAGACTCCGTCCCGCTAGCGCGAACAGTAGCTCAGGTGTCTTGCCCTGAACTGGAACGACTGTAAACGACTATAAAAACAACAAGCCGTCTCGCCACTGTCCACATGACTCCCAAAGGTGGGCCAGGGATCCGGCGCTAGGGCTCACGGTCGAGGACACCGGTAATCCAGAGAACCCCTGCCAAGCAGACGAAGTGGGCAAACGTCACGTTGATGTTGGCGGCCAGCAGCAGCACTCCTGTCACCTGGTTGGCCTGGGTGCGGGAAAACATGCGCGCCAACAGCTCGCCCACTTGGGCTTCCATACCAATCAGAGCGAGGAAGGCCCCAATGAGGCTGATATAGGTGACCAACTGCAACTGCTTGGGCAGATCCAATTGGCTTAGGGCATCGGCAGAAGCTGAGCGGCGCTCCGCGTGGAGCAAGTAGCGCCAGTTGAAAAATAGACCGGCTGCCAGGGTGAGCAATGTAAACAAGGTGAACCAGAAGGCGATGACAGCCCCCAGCGAGTCATCTCGATAGACGGTATTTTGGCCGATTAAAAAGCCAAACCACAGCAGCAGCGCCGTCGCCCCCAAGATCGCCTGGAACCAAAACCCGAAGCGACGAGTCAGGCGCAAGCGAGACTTCATCCGCTCGATAGCCGCCCGCACTGACGGCGACATGGGCTCGTTCATCTTTTTCCCCCGCTCGCCTGGATGAACAGCAACTTCCGCTTCCAGCCTATCTTTATCCTCTGGCCCCAGTCACTTTTATCGGGCTGGCGGTTGGGGATCCTCGCTTTGTAGGCGGAGAATTTCGGCCTCAATGCGCTGTTGCAAAGCTTTGCCCTCTTCGGAGCGGATCAAGAGCGTAATGCGGTTGTAGTCGGGCACGGTCATACCGTGGCGAGTGATGATCTCGGTCGCGGTGCGGATGAATTCTCGCCGGATTTGATCTTTGCTGGCCGGGTCGTTCGTGGCTTGGGAGCGCTTTTGGGCCTCTTGCCGGTGGGGCTCCATCTCCAAGACGATACGGGCGTACATTGTTACCTGCTCATCGCTCAACACCACAGAGGTGGTGGGGGTTTGAGCCACGGCCAGAGAGACAGTGAGCACAGGGATCCAAGTGCAAACCCAGATCAAACCCACCAGCCCTTTTTGGACCACGCTTTGGATTGGAAATGCCGTCCACCATCTCCGACTTGCTTTGCCTGACACCGCTGATGTCTCCCCACCCGCCAACTGTTGCTCAGGTTGCCTAGGGTTTTTGTGAGCTTTCGGCCCCACGCCGGTTCAACACTCTGATGAACCCCGCGGGCTTCGATCCTATCTGCTCCTCTCTGTGAAAGCCCAGGGCGTCGTCCACGCTGACAACTGAGCTTGCTTTTCCATTTGACCGAAAACTGGTCTTTAGGTTCCAGTTCCAGTCCCTTTCCAGCCTATCTGACACCCAGAAGGGAGTGGCCTCTGGGATAATGGGGATGAATTGTTGGTTATTGCCCCTATGCATTTGGAACGTCGCCCGGTTTTCCCGTTTACGGCCATCGTCGGCCAAGAGGAGATGAAATTGGCCTTGCTCCTCAACGTGATCGACCCGCGCATTGGCGGAGTGCTGATCATGGGGGATCGCGGCACGGGCAAATCCACCACCATCCGCGCTTTGGCCGACCTGCTGCCCCAGATCGAGGTGGTGAAAGGGGATCCCTTCAACAGCCACCCGCGACAGCGGGACTTGATGAGCGATCAAGTGTGGGAGCGCCTGCAGGCGGGAGAAACGCTGGAAAGCACTTGGATCCAGGTGCCGATGGTGGATCTGCCCTTGGGGGCAACAGAAGACCGAGTGTGTGGCACTCTCGACATTGAGCGGGCCTTGGCTCAGGGGGTGAAGGCTTTTGAGCCGGGGCTGTTGGCCAAGGCCAATCGAGGCATCCTTTACGTGGATGAAGTCAATTTGCTGGATGACCACTTGGTGGATGTGTTGCTGGATGCGGCGGCCTCAGGCTGGAACACCGTGGAACGGGAGGGCATTTCCATTCGTCATCCGGCTCGGTTTGTGCTGGTGGGATCCGGCAACCCGGAAGAGGGGGAATTGCGGCCTCAACTGCTGGATCGCTTTGGCATGTTTGTCCAGATCGAAACGGTGCGAGATGCTGCCCTGCGGGTGCGGATCGTGGAGGAGCGCAGCCAGTTCGACGCCGATCCCCAGGCTTTTTTGGCCAAGTATGCCGATTCCCAGCAGCGCCTGCGGGAGCGCATCGAAAAAGCCCAACATCTTTTGCCCAACGTGGCAGTGGATCCCGACTTGCGCTTGAAGATCTCCGGAGTATGTGCGGCTTTGGAGGTGGATGGACTGCGCGGAGACATTGTAACCAACCGGGCTGCCAAAGCCCTGGCAGCTCTAGAGGGGCGCAGTGAGGTCACCGTCGCCGATATCCGTCGGGTGATCAGCCTGTGTTTGCGTCACCGCCTGCGCAAGGATCCCTTGGAAACCATCGACTCCGGCTACAAGGTGGAAAAAGCCTTCAGCGAAGTGTTCCAGGTGAGCCTAGAGAGCGCCGCCTAGCCCAAGCACTCCGCGCTGCTAGCCCTCACCCCCGGCCCCTCTCCCGGCGAAGGGAAGTTGGGAGCGGCGAACCTCAGCCAAATAGGGCCGCTAACTTGTCGGCAATGGCGGCAATCCAGGCTTGCTCCTGCCGGCTGAAGCTGCGTGGGGTATCGCTCCCCAAAATCAAGCACCCTTTCTGGCCGATGGGCTGGCACAGCACGGCTTGGGATCCGGGGGGCAACAGGCCATCGAACTCGGCGCGGGCCGGGAACAGCTTGAGATCCACCAAATACACGGGCCGCCCCGTCTGCAAGACCCGCTGTAAAACGCTCTTGGGCTGAATGGAGGGCATCTGGCCGGGGTTGGCCAGGATCCCCCGTTGCAGGAGGGTTCGCCCACCCACCCAGATCACCACAGTGCGGGCGGCAGTGGTGCTGAGCAGGGTATGGGAGGCCCAAGCCAGCTCCAGTTTCTCGCTTTCGGAAAGATCGGGATGCCAATCGCAGCCGGGGATCCCCTGCAGGGGGGCCGTTTGGGGTGGAAGAGGCTGGATCTGCTGCCACAGCAGGCCGGTCAGGATCAAAACGGCGCTGAGGAGGATCCCCAAGGCATCTGAACGGGACTGGCTGGTAAGCAATTCCGGCGTAAAGGCCAGTCGATTAATAACCAAAAGGACGCTGCCCAAAAGGCCGGTCACCAGAGGCAGCCGCCTCACCCAGCGATTGGGATCCCTGGGGGCTGGAGTGGGTTCAACCGTCAAGGCAGGCTAGGCATAACCTAGAGGAAGTAACGGGAGAGAAGGGAGAAGCTCTTTCCTCTCTGCTCCCTTGAAGATTAAAGAACTGAAGTTCAGTATAAAGCCAACTCAGAGACGGCTCCAAATGCCAAGGCGCTCCTGCTGGGCTTTTTCTTGTAGGCCACCGTAGTAGCTGTCGTACTTGATGTTGTGGCTGTAGGGGATGATGCGGGCCAGGCCATTGCGCACCAACATGGCGTTCATCTGATGGCCTTCTAGCCAGACATAAGCCTCCACCAAGCCCGTGGCATCTGCGTTGCGCAGCAGCTTATCCCCTTCCAGCTTGACGGTGCGGTAGAGGATGCGCTCTCGCATCAGTTCAATAGCTTGCTGGTAAAAGGGGTTTTCTCCCGGTCTGAGGCCCTCGATCCCGGCCAACCGGATTAGGCGCATCTTCTGTTCCCCTTCGATTTGCACCACTAGGGTGTCGCCGTTGACCACCCGCACCACAACCGCATCTGGGTAGCGATCGAAGCGGTGGTTGTCGAAGTAGAACGGGGTATCGGGAACGACCCGGGGCTCTCCAAACCCGTGGCTGGGAAGGACGGGTATGGCCAGAAGCAATCCCAATGCAGCAGAGCCGAGAGCAATACGCTGGAACATGACCTTAATCCCCCACTTTGGACGCAGCCCCCTCTTCTTTTCCCGCCGGGGAGTTTCCGGTGGCAACGCTCAAAGTGTAATGGTAGCGGCAACTCTCCAGAAAACAATCCCACCGCAGATTTGAATTGGCCAGCAGTAGATCCGCCGTTGGTTGGGTTGCCCAAGGCTCCCAGGCGACTGAGCCATTCCTGCTCGCTTTTCTTCAGCTAGAAATCGCAGGAGCCCCGCACTGTACCCGTAGGGTCAGTGCCGGGAGGAATGCGCTTTGATGAAGTACAATGAACTTATGAGCCAAGTCCTGACCGTCTCCTGTAAGCTCAAGGCATCCCAGTCGCAAGCCGCCAAATTGGACGCGACGATGGAGGCTTTTGGCCAAGCCTTGAACTGGGTCAACCAGAACACGCCGGAGAAGATCGTCAACGCGGTCAAACTGCAATCCCTTTGCTACTACGAGATTCGAGCCCGGTTCGGCTTGTCCAGTAACTTGGCTCAACAGGTGTGCAGACGGGTGGCAGGCGCTCGCAAAGTGGCGAGACAGCACAACCGTCCGGTTAAAGAGTTCAAGCGTAGGTTCGTTACCTACGACGCACGTATCTTTTCATTCCGCGAGAAAGACTGGACGGTGTCGCTGACCACGGTGGAAGGGAGAGAACGCTTTGAGCTAGCCATTGGTAACTACCAGAGGGGAATGCTGGCTGGCTCTAACCCCAAATCGGCCACCCTAGTCCAGCGGAAGGATGGCTCCTACTACATCCAGATTTGCGTAGAGAAAAAACCACCCAAGCAACAAGAAACCGACAAGGTGATCGGGGTGGACTTGGGAAGGACAGATATTGCCCATACGTCAGACGGGGACAACTGGAATGGACAGCAGTTGAACAGAGTCCGAGACCACTACTCCCGGTTGAGGGCGGTACTCCAACGCAAAGCCAGTAAGGGCACACGCAGTTCGCGGCGCAGATGCAGAGAACTGTTGCAACGGCTGGCTGGCAAGGAGAGACGCTTTCAAGTGTGGGTCAATCATCGCATCTCCAAAGCTATTGTCTCTAGGGCAAAAGCTACCAACAGCGCTATCGCCCTGGAAGACCTGACAGGGATCCGGGAAAGGGTCAATCAACAGCCACGCAGCAAAGCCGAGCGGCGTAGGACCAACAGTTGGGCGTTCTACCAACTACGTCAGTTTCTGGAATACAAGGCGAGGGTTGCAGGGGTTTCTCTGATTCTTGTGCCGCCCGCCTACACGTCGCAGACCTGCCACAAGTGTTTGCATATCCATCCCGATCCTGCGCAATCCTATCGCACTGGGAAGCAGTTTAAGTGTGGACACTGTGGATGGGAAGGGGATGCGGATTTGAATGGTGCGAATGTGATTGCGCTCTTGGGGGCTGTCGTAAACCAGCCTAGAGGTCCGGGCTTGTTTTGTTCTCTGGTAGAGCAGAACAGGCTCAGGGCTACTGAAAGCCCGCTCCGTACCGCTTAGCGGTCGGAGCCGGGTAGTTTACAAGACAGAGCAAGGGGGCGATTGAGTCCCTTTGGTCACACTCAAGGCTCATATCCATGCTGGCTTACAAGCTGAGGCAGTTTTGAGGGACGCTCTGTAGCTGCTGTCAACCTGCCGTGAACCTAGGACCGCTGAGATAAACGATGATAAAAACAGCAGCTGCTGTTAACCCTCCGGAGTTCGAAGCCTAGGGATCCCCTCCATGACTTCCCAGATTCAGCCCTGCACACGCGAACAGATCTTGAATGGAATGGGCATCACCACCCTGTTTTCGGCTCTCATTGTGGGTCTCTGGATCTGGCTGGGATCCTCCTTTCCCGTGCCGTTTCGCTGGGATCCCCTAGCCTTGGCGTGGGGGGCAGGGCTGGGACTGGGGGTGGCTCTGCTCAGCGGCGGGGTTTACCGGCTCTGGCCAGCCTATCGTCGGGCAGCCACTGCCTATTTACACTGGGTGGCGGATCCCTTGCGGTGGGGAGATGTCTTTTGGGTGGGCCTGCTGCCGGGCTGGAGCGAGGAATGGCTGTTTCGCGGCGTGTTGATGTCCCTGCTGGTGGCCAGCCCCTTGGGGTGGACAGGCGGGATCCTCCTGAGTGGCCTCTTGTTTGGCGTCTTGCATTGGTTGGGATGGCAAGGCTGGCCTTATGCCGTCTGGGCCGGTGGGGTCGGCATCCTCATGGGGATCGGCTTGTGGCTGTCGGGAAACCTGTTGGTCACCATTGTCGCCCACACCCTTGTCAACTGGATTGGGGTCTGCACCTGGAAATGCTTTTTCTCTCAAGCGGAGCCCTGAAGGATGCAGTTTTCCTGCTCCCCTCTTCACTTATGGGAAAGGGGTTGCCTGTAAGCAGCGCAGAACCTTGGGCAAGTGCCGCAAATTGAGCTTAACTTACTTGTCGATGCCTTCCTGTCAATGCCCCACCGAGATCTCCTACAACTAGTTTTGGGATCCTTCTCGTGGCTGCGCGTGGGGCGATCTTTGCTGCTCGTCGGGCTGGTGGTGTACGGCTACCTGCTCTGGCTGGGCTGGTTTCAATCGGAGCGAATGATCTTTTTGCCTCGTCCCGCCAGCTATCGAGATGGGGACGCCATTCTCAAGCTCACGACCTCTGATGGGCTGCAGATTTCAGCGGTATATCTGCCCAATCCGGCTGCTGCTTATACCCTCCTCTATAGCCATGGCAACGCCGAAGACTTGGGGGATATCCTGCCCCGCCTGGTGGGCCTGCAGCAGGCCGGGTTTGGCGTCTTGGCCTACGACTACCGCGGCTACGGCACCAGCGAAGGGATCCCTTCCGAGGCCGGCGCTTACAAAGACATCGAGGCCGCTTACGCTCACCTGGTTGCCCAAGGGATCCCGCCGGAGCGGATCTTGGTCTATGGAAGATCAGTAGGGGGCGGGCCATCGGTTTATTTGGCAGCCCAAAAGCCGGTGGGGGGCGTGATCCTGGAATCCACCTTCGTCACAGCCTTCCGCGTCTTAACCCGCATCCCGCTGCTACCTTTCGATCGCTTCGACAACCTCAGCCGCATGGCCAAGATCAATTGCCCGCTGCTAATTTTGCACGGTACCCATGATCGTTTGATCCCCTTTTGGCACGCTGAAGCCCTTTACCAAGCAGCACGGGATCCCAAACGCTTGGTGCCTATCGAAGGGGCCGGTCACAACAATTTGCTGGAAGTGGCCGGAGAGCGCTATGTCCCCATCCTGCACCAATTCGTGGCCGAGCTGGTGGATCCCAAGCTGCAGGCAGGCTGAGCAGCAACTGCCAATGTTCCCTTCCTTGCGTAACTGGGAGGTCGCGAGCGGGAATAGGAATGGTGGCGTTAACTGGCCTTTAAGCTTTTTGAGCCAGCAATTCTTGCAACAGATTCTGCGCCGTCTCCATAAAGCGCATCACATCGGGATGATGGCTCCAGATGGGGTCATTTTCAGGAAAAACCTCCAGCGAGAACATACCCTGCACTGCCTGGAGGTAGGGCAGCAGGATGGCATAGCTGGCCTGGCTGAGACCAGACCTCAGAACCTTATCCAAGAGCTTGAGCATCTGCCGTACCAGCTCCCAGCTCACTTTCAAAGGGGGGTAGAGCATCACACAGAGGGGAAACAGCTCCTGCTGGATAGCCGCCATGCTGCCTTCTAGGGCACAGAGGCCCAAGTACACCTGAAACATCTCCACATCGCGGATGCTGGAAATCCGCACGTTCAGATCTGTCAAGGGACCGCTTTCGCAGTGATAGTCCGGAAAACGTTGGGCTACCTCGGCACAAATGGACTCTGCCACGCTGGTAACCAGGGGCAAGAGCTCTTGAATAGCAGCCAAAGGCGCAGAAAAGTGATCGCCTGCCTGGGCGGCAGCGGCCTCGTACATCCTCTGCAAAGGCATGTACAGGTGGTCATCCATAACCTTCAAGTAGGGGTGGAAGAGACCCCGCTCCTGGGGCAGCAGAGCCTGCAGGACCATTTGCCCCGTGTAGTGAAATTGCATGCTTAAAAAGCCAAGTACCCGCGGATCCGGCTTGCTGTAGCGAGCCCGCAGCTGGCCACAAGATGGCGCGATCTTTACCGAAAAGCGGGCTGGTGAGAGGCCCTCCCCACAACTTGCTGCTGCCTTTTCAAATAACTCCTGGGAATCCTCGGCAATTTGCCAGGGATCAATCAAGTCCGGATCCAGCCGCTGCCTCGGTATTTCAGCAGCCAAGAGCCGCTCCGTCTTCGCCCAGGCCTGGGAGCTGGCAAAGCGCAAAGATCCCTTCACCTTGTCAGCTAGAGGGGCGCCTGGCAGCTCGCCCAAGGCAGCCTGTGCCCGTAGCTTGTCTACATATTTTTGCGCCCACAGGGTGGCCAAGCTGCAAGGTGTAACGGTTTCTGCGTCTTGCCTCAATTCTTCCATGGCCTACCTTACGTCAGAGGATCTAGTGCTACCTAGCATACTTCTAGGGGGCTACCGCTGCAGCAAAGAACTTAAGGAACGTTAAGATCCGCGCAGCAATTGTTTACGTTCTGCCTGGGCGCAAGGCGTCAGGGAAGAGGAGGAGCACTCCCTCCCGCCAGCAAGAATCTTAAAATCACCTGCAATCCGCTCGGAAAAGTGGAGTTATGTGGCAAGATCGGGAGGGATCGGGTCGAAGGATCCGGATCCCTGTCTCACCGGATTGAACCCTTTTACGGAGGATCAAGAGCGTATGTCTCTCCGACTTGGCGATACTGCTCCCAATTTCACGCAAAAGTCTACCCACGGCGAAATCGATTTCTACTCTTGGGCCGGGGATAGCTGGGTGGTGTTGTTCTCTCACCCCGCCGATTACACGCCGGTCTGCACCACAGAGCTAGGCACTGTTGCGAAGCTGATGCCCGAATTTGAAAAGCGGGGTGTGAAGGTGATCGCCCTCAGTGTGGACGATGTGGACTCCCACGTCGGCTGGGTAAAAGACATCGAGGAAACCCAGAACGCCACTTTGACCTATCCCATTTTGGCAGATGCAGACCGCAAGGTCTCTCAGCTCTACGGCATGTTGGATCAAACCAACCTCAATCAAGAAGGGCTGCCCCTGACGGTGCGCTCGGTGTTCGTTATTGATCCCAATAAGAAGATCCGCCTCATTCTCACCTACCCGGCCAGCACGGGCCGCAACTTCGACGAGCTCCTACGGGTGATCGATGCCCTACAGCTGACGGATAAGTACAATGTCGTCACCCCTGCCGACTGGAAAGACGGTGACGATGTCATCATTCCGCCTTCGCTGAAAGATCCGGAAGTGCTGAAAGAGAAGTTCCCAAAAGGCTACAAGGAAATTAAGCCCTATTTGCGGGTCACCCCTCAGCCCAACAAGTAGAAGTCTCAGCAATCGAACCTACTTTCGGCTGATCCCTTCTCTGCCGAAGCTGCGCTCCCCTCGATTTGGATCCCCGACCAGGGGATCCTTTTTTATTTCAAGCCAGATTGAGACACTTTCCCTTTGGGAGAGGGGAGTTAGGGATCCCTCATTTTGCAGTTGGGGAAAGTTTATTCTTCAAAGTTTATTCTTCGGGGAAAGAAGCCGCCTCTGTTGCTTTTTTGGCCAGCTCATCTACCATGAAGTAGCGATGAAACTTATCGGTCACCCGCAACCAAGGGGAACGGCAGCCTTCTTTGCGATAGCGGGTAACGAAGCCTTTTTCTACCAGCTCTGCCACGTGCTGATAAGCACCTTGGCCGCGCAACTCCACCAACTCCGCCTGCGAGAGCGGGCCACGCAGAATGATTGTAGCCAGGGTACGGGTAGCACCCACCCCAATTTCAGGGGGTAAAAGCTGGTTGGCCAGCTCCAAAAACGGCTCCCGCAACTGCAGGGCAAACCCCTCCTCCACCTGTAAGACCTCCAAGGCAGAATCTCGATGGGCATAGTCTTCCATTAATTCCAGCAGCGCATCGTAGGCTTCGTCGCGACTGCAATGGGCCAACTGGGCCAGGGCGGATAGCTCCAGGGGCTGCCCTTTTAAGTAGAGGATCGCTTCGATCTGATTTTTCAGGGCCAAGACACGCTCCCTCTGACCTTGCCTTTCCGCCAACAAGGGATCCGAAATCGACGTAAGACGACGCGGGGCCATTGCAACAAGGGATCCGCTCAACTTGCTCCGTAGCATAGCAGCAGTTCTAGGCTGAGGGATCCCTTGGCCAAGCGGGCCGGATCCATCCTCGCCTTCGAGCTAGAACCCTACCCCTGATGCCACCACCATCACCACCACCGCTGCAAAGATAATCAAAGCGTAAAGCTGGGCCTTGCCGCTCTCCAGGTATTTCATCGCCTCGCCGCTCACCATGGTCACCAAGCCCGTCAGGTTGACCACACCATCCACAATGCGGCTGTCCACCTCCAGCGCCTCCCGTGCCACGAAGCGGGTGCCCTGCACAAAGACTCGCTCATAGAGGTCGTCAATGTACCACTTGTTGAGGGAGAAGTAGTAGAGCGGCTGCAGGCTTTGGGGGAAGGTGCCCGGGTCGATGCGCTTTTGCCAGTAGATCAAGCTGGCCAAGGTGATGCCGATCAGCCCAATGCCCACGGAGCTACCCGCCATGATCAGAAACTCTGCCCAATCGAAATGGCCCGCCAGCACCTCCTGCCACTCTGCTGCCACCAGCGGTAAAATCGAGCCTGCCTCTGCCACAGACTCAGTCGGTGGGTGGATGAAAGCTTCAAAGAAGTTGGCAAAAGGGGTACCCACCAGGCCAATCAGCACAGAAGGGACGGCCAGAGCCAACAGCGGGAAGGTCATCGACCAAGGGGACTCATGGGGCTCTGAGGCATGGGCATCTCCGTCGTGCAGGTTTTCGTGGGCTTCAGGATGGCTGCTGGGCTGGGGTTTTTCTTGAATGTTCATGGCTCCAGGGCCAAAGGCCGGCTGTTTCCCCGCGAAAACATAGGCAAAAGCCGGCACAGGACGACCCGCGCTGACAGCCACCTCCTGCCGCAGTCTCAGGTTGGTGCCGCGAAACTCCCCTTCAAAGGTGAGGAAGTAGATGCGGAACATGTAGAAGGCAGTGATGCCGGCGGTGAGGAAGCCCACCCCCCACAAAGCTGGGTTCCGTTCGAAAACAGCGCCCAAGATCTCATCCTTAGACCAAAAGCCGGCGAAGGGCGGGATCCCACAAATGGCCAACGTGCCGATCAAAAACGTGATGGCCGTAACCGGCATGTATTTGCGCAGCCCCCCCATCAGGCGCATGTCTTGGTCCAAAACCGGGTCATGGCCGACCACCGCTTCCATGCCGTGGATAACTGAGCCAGAGCACAAAAAGAGCATCGCCTTAAAGTAGGCGTGGGTCATCAGGTGAAACAGGCCCGCCCCATAGGCGCCGCACCCCATGGCCATGACCATGTAGCCCAGCTGGGAAATGGTGGAGTAGGCCAAGCCTTTTTTGATGTCGTTTTGGGTGATGGCAATGGTGGCCCCCAAGAAGGCTGTGCCCGCCCCCGTCCAGGCGATGATGTCCATGGCCACCGGGATCCCTTCCAGCACCGGGAACATGCGGGCCAAGAGGAATACCCCAGCCGCCACCATCGTCGCCGCGTGGATGAGAGCGGAAATGGGCGTGGGGCCCTCCATGGCATCCGGCAACCACACATGCAGCGGGAACTGGGCCGACTTGGCCACCGGCCCCAAGAACACCAACACCGCAAACAGGGCAATCAAGCTGCTGCTCACCGCTCCGGCAGCCAACATCTCCTGCAAGTTGCGCCCGATCTCGTTGAACGCGAAGGTGCCGGAAATCCAGTAAAAGCCCAAAATGCCCAACAGCAGGCCGAAATCTCCCACCCGGTTGACCACAAACGCCTTTTGCGCTGCTTCTGCCGCTGCCTGCCGGTCGTGCCAAAAGCCAATGAGCAGGTAGGAGCACATCCCCACCAGCTCCCAGAAGATATAGATCTGCACCAGGTTGGGGCTGACCACCAAGCCCAGCATCGAGGAGCTAAATAAGCTCAGGTAGGCGTAGAAACGCACATAGCCGGGATCGTGGGCCATGTAGCCATGGGAGTAGATCTGCACCAGAAAGGCCACGGTGGTCACCACCACCAGCATCATGGCGCTCAGGTGATCCACGACAAAGCCCATGTCCACCGAGAAGGATCCCGCCTGGGCCCAGGTGATGGTTCTGAGGACGGTTTCGTGCCCTTGCACCTGGCTGACCAAAAGGGCAAAGGCATGAACCATCGCCGTCCCGGTCGCGAACACGCTCAAAAAGGCAGCCAAAGAGCGGTTGGCCCTTGTCCAGGCGTTGAACATCAGGATACCTAAGCCGAGGAGAAAGGCTGCCACCAAAGGATAGACGGGGATCAACCAGGCGTATGTGTAGATGAATTCCATGGGAAATGCTTCCGAATGCGTCCTCTCACAGCAACAAACCTGCTCTGCTAGCCCTGCAATTGGCCGGTGGGAGTGTCTGGTGGGCTGGCATTTGCTCAACTGCTTCTGCCATTGTAAACTTTTGCGACAGAGTGCGGATCCGGATCCCGAGCATCAAGTCCATCACAGCAGAGGCTTTTCCCAGAGATCAATCGGGATCCCCGCAGTTGAATCTGTAAATATCCTAAAGAATCGGCTCTGAGCCCAAGCCGACGGTCGCAGGCCAAAAGATGACAGGGATCCCTTGCGAGCGCTACAACGAAGGCTAGATCTACTGGCGGTCTGGAGAAACTACCCATGAGCTTGAACCTGGTGACCTTGGTGGGGCGAGCCGGCATGGATCCGGAGGTGCGCTACTTTGAGTCAGGCAAGGTGGTCTGTACTTTTAGCTTGGCGGTCAACCGATTCCGCAAAGGAGAAGACAAGCCCGATTGGTTCAGCCTAGAGTTGTGGGGCCGCACTGCCGAGGTGGCCGGAGAGTATGTGCGCAAAGGCAGCCTCATCGGGGTAACGGGCAGCCTCAAGTTCGATCGCTGGAAAGACAAATCCACCGGAGAAGAGCGCCAGAGGCCCATCATCGCTGTAGATCGCCTAGAACTGCTGGGATCCCGTCAAGACCGCGACTCCAACCTACCCCCCGAAGAGCCGTTTTGACCCGTTGGACTGGAGCTGGGCAACCTCAAGGTCCCGCTCCTTCCAAGCATCGCCTACAGGCCTGCACCACTGCTGTCAAATCCTGGCTGCACCAGGGATAGTCCAACGGGGGTCGCCGGATCACCCACAGAGGGATCCCCAGGGTTTTGGCCACTGCCTGTTTGATCCCCAGCCCACCTGCTTCCCCAGAAGCTTTGCTGATCACCACCTGAGGGCTGAACCGCTGCCAAAGCTGCAGTTCTTGCTCCAAGCTGAGGGGCAAGCGCATCCCGATCACCCGCTCGGCAGGGATCCCGGCTTGCACCGCTTGGGGAACCGATTCCGGCAGCACCCGTGCCCACAGTTGGCAGCGATCTTGCCAAGGTACAAACAGGGGCAGGGCCTTCACTCCCACCGTCAGCAGCACCCGCCGCCCCGCCAGCACCGCCTCTGTGAGCACCCCCTGCCAGTCCGGCACCACCTGGACCCAGGGATCCAGCTCTACAGGAGGGCGTTCGTAGCGCAGGTAGGGGATCCTCAGTTGAGCCGTCACCTGGATGGCCAGTTGCGAGATTTGCTGGGCAAAAGGATGAGAGGCATCCACCACTACGCGGATCCGGCGTTCTTGCAGGAATTGTTCCAGAGATGGCGGCGAAAATCGGGTGACCACCACCTGACCGGGCAAATCCTGATACAGCCTTCTGGCCCCTTCGGTGGTGACGGTTGCCACCCAAGGGATCCCCTGCCGGCTGAGGGCGTCGGCCAAGCTGCGGCTCTCGCTGGTGCCCCCGATCAAAGCCACTTCAACTGGACTACCAACTGAGCTCATGGTGTGTTGCCAAACTTTGACGCCCGTAGATACGATCAAGATCACCGGCTGGAGGCAATTGCTCATGATCGAGATGCATGTGGCTGGGATTGCGGTCGATGCCGTCAACCAAAACCCCATTGTCATCCTGCGCGATGGCAGTGAGCGTCGTGCCCTGCCCATTTGGGTGGGAAAAGCAGAGGCCAACGCCATTTTGCAGGCCCTGGACGACCAAAAGCCACTGCGCCCCATGACCCATGATCTCATCCTCAATTCCTGGAAGACGTGGGGGATCAAGCTGGAGCGAGTCATCATTCACGCGTTGCTAGATAACACCTTTTACGCGGTGCTTGTCACCGTGAATGGTGACAAAAAACAAGAGATCGACTGCCGCCCCAGCGACGCCATTGCCCTCGCCCTGCGGGCCCATGTTCCCATCTGGACGGTGGAAGAGGTCATTGCGGAAGCCTCGATCCCCATGAACCAGGATGCCGACGAGGCGGAGCGGGAGGCCTTTCGCAAGTTTGTAGAGAATGTAACCCCCAGAGACTTTATCCGCAGCTACCCCATGACCGACCATCCCACCGAAGCCGACAGTTAAGCAGCTAAGGCGGATCCCACCCCCAGGGATCCCGGCAGACAGGCCATGCCCCAGGTTGCCAGGTTAACGGTCTATCCCATCAAGTCCCTGGATGGGATCCCTCTGTCTGAGGTGAGGCTGACGGCAGGGGGGACTTTGGAGGGGGATCGGTGCTACGCCCTGGTGGATGCGGAGGGGAAGCGGGTAAACGGCAAACGCCATGCTGCAGTCCACCGCCTGCGGGCCCGGTTTGATCCCCGGTTGTGCCGGGTGCAGTTGTGGGGGGATGGCAAGGCGGCTCAGTTTGACCTGCAGCAGCAGCGGGATGCTTTGCAGACTTGGCTCAGCGATTGGTTCGGTTTTCCGGTGCAACTGCTGGAGGAGCCTCTCAGAGGGTTTCCGGATGATCCCTATGCCAACGGCCCCACCCTGATCAGCATAGCCACTCTGGAGACGGTGGCCAATTGGTTCCCCGGCCTCACCCCCGAAGAGATGCGGCAACGCTTTCGCATGAATATCGAGCTGTCGGAATGTCTGCCCTTTTGGGAGGATCGGCTCTTTGCCCAGGCAGATCAAGGGGTGCGCTTTCGCATTGGGGAAGTGGAGCTGCTGGGCCTCAACCCCTGCACCCGCTGTGTGGTGCCCACCCGGGATCCCCTGAGCGGAGAGGCCTATCCCGGTTTTCAAAAGCACTTCGTGGCGCAACGGCAGAAAACCTTGCCACCCTGGGCCGAAGCCAGCCGCTTTGACCATTTCTATCGCCTTGGGATCAATACGTGGATCCCGAGAACGGAGGCGGGCAAGCACCTGAGGGTTGGGGATCCCGTCGAAATCCTCGGGGTTGAACCCCTCAGCCTCTACCCTGAGCTGAGTCGAATCCCAGGTTAGTTTCCGACCTACAATCAAGCTAGAGCAGCTCTTTTGGCTTGACCAAGCTATGCAAACCCTGGATCGGCCCAACGCCCCCCCCCAGCAGCCCTACCCAGAACCGGTCTATCCCCGTCGCCCCACCCGCACGGTGGCCGTAGCTGATGTGTTGATCGGCAGCCAGCACCCGGTGGTGGTACAGTCCATGATTAACGAGGACACCCTCGACATCGACGCGGCAGTGGCCGGGATCCGCCGTCTGCACGAGGCAGGCTCAGAGATTGTGCGGGTTACCGTTCCCAGCATGGCCCATGCCAAGGCGATGGAGGCGATTCGGGAGAAGCTGATCCAAACCTACAAGCCGGTGCCTTTGGTAGCCGATGTCCATCACAACGGCATCAAGATCGCCCTGGAAGTAGCCAAATACGTGGACAAGGTGCGCATCAATCCAGGGTTGTTCGTCTTTGAAAAACCTCAGCCCGGTCGCACAGAATATACCCAAGCCGAATTTGAGGCCATTCGTAACAAAATCCGGGAAACTTTCACCCCCCTTGTCCAGACCCTCAAAGCCCAGAACAAAGCCCTGCGCATCGGGGTCAATCATGGATCCCTGGCAGAGCGGATGCTCTTCACCTACGGGGATACGCCTGAGGGCATGGTGGAGTCGGCCCTGGAATTTGCCCAAATCTGCGCCGAGCAAGACTTTCACAATGTGGTGCTTTCCTTCAAGGCCTCCCGCCCGCAGGTCATGTTGGCGGCCTACCGGCTGGCAGCCCGTCGCTTCGATGCCCTGGGCCTAAACTATCCCTTCCACTTAGGTGTCACCGAGGCGGGCGATGGAGAATATGGGCGCATCAAGTCGGCGGTGGGGATCGGAACCCTCTTGGCTGAAGGGATCGGCGACACGATTCGGGTTTCTCTCACGGAAGCCCCAGAGAAGGAGATCCCGGTGGCCTACGGCATTTTGCAAGCTCTGAACCTGCGCAAAACCATGGTGGAGTATGTGGCCTGCCCTTCCTGTGGCCGCACCCTCTTCAATTTGGAGGAGGTGCTGCAGAAGGTGCGCGCCGCAACCCAGCACCTGGTGGGGCTGGACATTGCCGTGATGGGCTGCATTGTCAATGGGCCGGGAGAAATGGCCGACGCCGACTACGGCTACGTAGGCAAGACGCCGGGGGTGATCTCTCTCTACCGCGGCAAAGAGGAAGTGAAAAGGGTGCCGGAATCGGAAGGCGTGCAGGCGCTGATCGATCTGATCAAAGCCGATGGGCGCTGGGTGGATCCCCCTTCTTCCCATTAACTCTGCTTCCCCCTCAAGAGGCGACCTGCCCAGCCATCCTGCCGCGCTCTTGCTTCGCTGAGAAACTGGCTAGCGGCGTTTGCCACGCAGAGCTTTGGCGCGGTTGTTCACCTGCCTCACAAACAGCGGCAGCAGGTGCGCCTGGATGTATTCAAACGCTGCTTGTAGACCTTCTTTTTCGTAAACCAGGCCGATTTCCGCCTCAACCTGCGTGGGATCCCTGAAGGCCGACAAAAATTGATTGGAGGTCAGCCAAGTGAAGAGTTCTGCGCGATTCAGGTCACAACTGGGCGGGGAAGGCACTTGCCAGTCTTGAGGTGGCCCAAGCAGCCACTGCCGGGCAAACAAGCTCAACACCGCATCCCCCAGCCAAGCCTTGTCGCGACGGGATCCCTCGTCCAATTGGGCCACCTGCTGTCTGATGGCCTGGCTGGTCGAGGAGCAATAGGATCCTGTCGGCATGGAAGTGGCAAGTGCGCAAGGACTGGCAGCAGACAAGCCCGGCGGCAAAGCGCCCCTGCCTCATTTTAAGATAGGGTCTGGCCCGTTGCAGATGGAGTGTGGCATTGTGAGGATCCTTGGAGCATGTTGTTGGAGCTAACCCCAGAAGAATGCGAATCGGTGATTCCGGTGGTGCCAACGCGCCTTCAGTATGCGGCTTACTGGAGCGATGCCCTCAAGAGCACGGGCCGCATCATCACGGCCATTTTGGTGGGTGTGGCGTTGCTGGTTCTCTCTCGCGCTTTCGGCGAGGGATCCTTTCTGGGGGCAATCGCCTTCCTGGTCGGGATCCTCTCGTTGCTCTATCCCTTCCTGTGGGGGCCGCTCTACACCATCTCCCGCCGTCAGCTAGCCTTTCGCGAGATTCCCTACGGGGGATTGTTTTTTGGGCAGGTGTTGCGCACTCGCCGCTACGAGGTGGTGGTGGAAGAGCGAGAAAAGCTGGATGAAGATGGCAACTTCTACATTGAAGAGGTGCGGGAGCGCCAGTTTGAGATGGAAATTGGCGATGAGACCGGAGTCGTCTATCGCGTGCGGGCCAAGGACGATCCCCGCTACAGGCGAATTGTCAAAAAGCAATCGGTGCTCGGGTTGGTGAAAGCCTATTCCCGCGATTTGCAGCGCCGGCCCACCTTGAGCGAGGTCTATGTGGTCAAGCTGGGGGAGTGGGTGGGAGATGTCTCCTATCTGGATCGGGAGGCTTTTTTGGATATGGCAGATGAGCTGTTGGAGCTACAGGCCCAAGGACAAGCTTGATCCCCTGGATCCCTGGTGTTCTCTGGGATGGAGGGGAAGGGATCCCTGCCTTTTTATTCTGAAACCTAAACGGCTGCCTATCCGGGAGCGCCGCTTTTAACGCTGGGTTAGCCGCATTATTGTACTGGCCAGGGGTAGGGTTGGGTAGTTTACTGTGGACTGGCGGGAGCTTTAAACTGAGGGCTGTAAGCTAAAAACAACTGCCATGGGCGATCCTCTCACCCCCCAAGTTAGCGAGCGCATCTGCAAGCACATGAACGAAGATCATGCCGATGCAATAGCCCTCTACGCCAGGGTCTTTGGCCAGGTGGAAGGAGTTACCCAAGCCCGCATGCAGGCCATTGACCCGGAAGGGATGGACTTGCAGGTGCAGGTCGACGGGGCCGTACAAACGCTGCGGATCCGCTTCGACCACCCCCTGCGGGACTCCGAGGACGCCCATCAAACCTTAATTGCCATGGTGAAGCAGGCTCGCGCTCAAGTTAAACAGGCTACAAAGTGATGAGAGATACAGTTGAGGCTTAGCTGGCCTGCTGTAGGAGCAGATCCAACTGGCCGCGAGCCTCTAGCGCGTAAAGATCGTCGCAGCCGCCGATATGCTGGTCGTTGATGAAAATTTGCGGCACCGAACGGCGGCCGTTGGCCCGCTTGGCCATTTCCGCCCGTGCTGCCTCGTCTCCATCGATGGCGTACTCGATATACTTCACGCCTTTGCGATCCAGCAGTTGCTTAGCCCGGATGCAAAAGGGACAAAAACGCCAGGTGTAAATCTCAACAGTCATAAGAAAACAACAAACGCTTTTACATAGCTTAACATTTTCACGGAGCCGGGATCCCTTTCCTTGCAAACCTGAGGTTTTCTGCCTCCCATGGTCTAGTTGGCTTCCTTCCAGTTGTGGCCAATTTGGATATCCACAACCAGCGGTATGGAGAGGGGCACCGCTCCTTCCATTTCTGTTTGGATCAGCGGTTTTAGGGCCTGCCATTCCGAGGGATCCACCTCAAACACCAGCTCATCATGCACTTGCAGGAGCAAGCGGGAACGAAAGTTCTGCAGCTTTTGCCGCAGGCGCACCATTGCTACTTTGATAATGTCCGAGGCGGATCCCTGGATGGGAGCATTCACAGCCGCCCGCAATTCGGCTTGTTTGCGATGGCCTGTCAGACGAGACAAATTGGGAAAATAGCGACGGCGACCCAAGATCGTTTCTACATAGCCATGCTTTTCCACAAAGGCTTCAGTGGAGCGCAGATAGGCAAAAATGCCGGCGTAGCGCTCGTTAAATCGCTGTAAAAATTGCTTGGCTTCCGACAAAGAAACCCCCGCAGTGCGGGCAAAGCGCTGCGCTCCCATGCCATAGATCACCCCATAGTTGATCGTTTTGGCCAGGCGGCGTTCTTCGCTGGTTATTTCCTGTTTTTCCAGGAGCAGGCGGGCGGTCAGGGTATGCACATCTTCCCCTGAGCGAAAGCCTTCCAGCAAGGCAGGTTCTTGGCTGAGGTGGGCCAAAATGCGCAGCTCAATTTGAGAGTAATCTGCTGCCGCCAATAGCCATCCCTCTTGGGGAATAAAAGCCTGTCGAATCCGGCGACTGAACTCGGTGCGAATGGGAATATTTTGCAAGTTGGGGTTTGAGGAGCTGAGCCTGCCGGTGGCAGTAACGGTTTGGTTAAAGTCGGTGTGGACTCTGCCGGTATCCCTTCTCACCAAGGCGGGCAGAGCATCCACATAGGTCGATTTTAGCTTGGCCAAGGTGCGGTATTGCACAATGGTTTCGATGAGAGGATGATCCCCCTCTAGCTTTTCTAAAACTGAGGCATCAGTGGAATAGCCAGTAGCCGTTTTGCGGGTTTTGCGAATGTCCAATTTCAGCTTTTCAAAAAGCAGGGATCCCAGTTGCTTGGGAGAATTGAGGTTGAAGGTCTCTCCAGCCTGGGCATAAGCTTTCTGCTCCAAACTTTGCAGCTCTTGTTCCAGCTCTTGGGAAAATTGCCTCAGAAACTCGGTATCAACGCGAATGCCGATCCACTCCATCTCTTCCAAAACTTGGGCCAAGGGCAGCTCGACTTGAATAAAAAGATCCCACAGGCGTGGATCGGTTTTCTGCAGCTTTTCGGTGAGGATCGGCACCAGACGATAGGCACAATAGGCATCAGTTCCGCAGTATTCTGCAACTCTGGAAATTGGGATGTCGGCGATGGACTGTTCCTTGCCCAGCAACTTTTTGTAGCTGGTGGTCGGCAAATTCAAATGGGTGGCTGCCAAATCGGCCAAGTTGTGGCTGGCTTCTGGATCCAAAACGTAGCTGGCCAACATGGGATCAAACTGGATCCCTTGCAGGCGGATCCCGTGGGCGCGGAAAATGCTCAGATCATACTTACAGTTCTGTAGGCTTTTGGGTCGGTTGGGATCTTCCCAGAGGGGCTGCAGGCTTTGTTTCACCAGCTCCCAATCCAGATTGGATCCCTGGCGGTGGCCGATGGGCAAGTAGGCGATATCTCCCTCTGACCAACAACAGCCGATCCCCACCAATTGGGCATCCCGTGGATCTAGACTGGTGGTTTCAGTATCCCAAGCTACAATCCCTGGGCAGGCCAGCAGCTCTTGCCGCAAAAGCTCCAGTTGCTCCGGCGTATCGATGATGCGCACCGCCGGCAGAGAAGGGACGGGATCGAGGGCAAAATCAAACCACAGGGCTTCGTCAGGAGCGTTTGCGGGATCCCCGGTGGGATTAAAAGCGCCAACCACCTCTGCCTCGGTTGGGATCCCCCCCAAAGCCGTTTGTATTTTGCGCACTTGGGCGATGAAGCTGTGAAACTCCAATTTTTCCAGCAGCGGCAGCAATTCTGCTTGATCAAACCCGGTTAATTTCATGCTCTCCCAGTCGGGAGAAAGAGGAACGTCGCATTTGATCCGAGCCATAAATTGCGAGTGATGGGCCGCCGGGATCCCTTCTTTGAGGTATTGCTGGACTTTTCCTTGGATCTCGTCCAGGTGGTCGAAAATTTCATCCAAACTGCCGTAGCGCTCCAGCAGCTCCACAGCTCGTTTGGGGCCGATCCCTTTCACCCCGGGAATGTTGTCAGAAGGGTCACCACAGAGGGCCTTATAATCCACCACCTGCCAAGGCCAGATGCCCAATTTTTCTTTCACTTGTTCGGGGCCAAACTCGCTGATGCGATCTTTGCTGTTGAGGTGCAAAACCCGAACTCTTCCATCGGTATCGATCAACTGGAACAGATCTTGATCGCCACTTAAGATCTGCACCCGGTAATCTTGGGGGGCTAGCCTACTGAGGGTGCCCAAAATGTCATCGGCTTCAAAACCAGGCACCACCAAAATCGGGATGCGTAGTGCCGTCAACACCTGCTTCAGGTTCTCCACATCTTCGATAAACTCCGGTGGCGTTTCCGGGCGGCCTGATTTGTAGGTTTCGTCGGCCTCGTGGCGAAAAGTGGGCTGCCGTGTATCAAAGGCAACGGCTACATGGGTAGGGGTGTATTTGTCCAAGACTTCTAACAGCGATTTCAAAAAGCCAAAGCTGACGCTGGTGGGGATCCCAGTGGAAGTGCGCAACCCCCCCTCGCGGCTGTAGGCAAAGGCGTAGAAGGAGCGATAGGCCAGAGAGTGACCATCCACCAGCAGCAGTGTTGGAGTTTGCCAAGCCATCAGCTGATACCTTGAGGGTGAATCTAGCCTATCGGATCTGGGCTATGGGCAGAAGGGATCCCACATCCGTCTCAAGAACTCGAGCGGCGGGCTGCTGCCGACACCCAATGGCAACTTCTGTAATCACAATCTGTAGGCACAATCTGTAATCACAACTGGCTAGGACGAGATCCAAAAGCCCATCGACGGGCCCGCCAACCCTGATTTCCGTTTTGCGGGCTACAATGCTCATGCCCATTTTTTCAATTGGTTGGCTCAATCGGCAATACCTAAATTTGTTACCCAGTTGATCACCCAAAGCATTGCCCTCTGGTTCTGGACAAAATACAGCCCACCACAATGCTCTTCTCTTCTCAGCAAATCCTGCCCCCATCTCTCTACCCACCCCTGCATTGGGGCCTCAAGACCCTTTTTCCCGACGGCCTGTGGGAGTTGCCGGCAGATCCCCATACCCAGCGGGTGGCTCTGACCTTTGACGATGGCCCTCACCCTGAGTACACCCCTGCTTTGTTGCAGGTTTTGATGGATTTTCAGGTGCCGGCCACGTTTTTTGTGTTGGGAGAACGGGTGCAGCGCTGGCCCCACCTGGCCCGTCAGATCCGCCAACAAGGCCACCGCATTGGCCTTCACGGCTGGCAGCATCGCTCCTTCACCCAGCTTGCCCCTGGAGAGCTTTATCAGAGCCTGAAGCGCAGCCAAACCACCCTCGTGGCTGCCTGTGGCGGGATCCCTGACGATTATCGGGCTGTGCGCCCGCCCAATGGCTTGTTTTGGCCGCAGACGCTTGCGGATTTGCGCCGTTGGGGCTTTTGTCCGGTGATGTGGAGCGTGGTGCCTGAGGATTGGCTGATCCCACCGGTATCGGTGGTAGTGGAGCGGGTGCTGGCCCAGGTGCGGCCTGGCTCCTTAATCGTGCTGCACGATGGGGTAGAGGGGGGATCCCAAGTGGCTGAGGTGACGCGGCAGTTGATCCCAACTTTGAAGAAGCGGGGATTTGAATTTGTCCACTTGCCGGATCCCTGAGATCTTTCCAGTTGGGGAGAAATTAAATACAGTAGAGGCACGCACAAGCAGGAGGGTCAGGCCATGGGCGCACGCAAGATTATCTACGGCATTTTTGGGCAACGGGCCGGCAGCGTCATCGTCGGAACTTGGAACTGGCTGTGGGGGATCCCGGTGGAGAAAGGCGGCACAGGAGCGGTGATGGTGGCGGAAGAATCCCTACGCACCATGCAGGAGACGGTTCAGCGTCTCACGGAAGCCGTTGCCACCCAAGTGGCTGCCTATCAGCGGGCTGAGCAGAAGTACATGCAAAAGGTGCGGGAGTACCAGGCCCTGGAGAACAAGGCTCGCCTGGCCGCCCAACGAGGCGATCAAGAGGCTGCCCGCCTGGCTATGTCCCAAGCGCTGCAAATTGAGGCCATTCTCGGCCCCCTTAAGGAGAACGTGGAAACTGCCGAGCGCTACGTCAACGCCGCCAAGCAAAAGCTGGCCCGCGAGAAAGAACGACTGGCCGCTTACAAGAGCGAGCTGAGCAACCTCAAAGACATCAACGAGGTGAACCAAGCTCTGGAGCAGATGACCCGCGTCAACAACTCCTACAACATCGACTCGGCCAAGTCCCAATTTGAGGCGGCAAAGAATGCTATCCAGGCTCGCCAGCTCAAATCCCGAGCCATGAGCGAACTCTCGGAAGATCGCAGCGAGCAGATTGCTGCCCAACTGGATGAAATGGCCATGGACGACGAAATCTCCCGCCGCTTGGCAATGCTCACCGGCCAAGGAGGTGCCCAGGCCAACTTGCCGATGCCGGATTTGGATTTCGAGAAGCGGCTCCCTCAATAGCGGCAGTTGCTTCCAAGCTTGGGGATCCCTCGCTTTTCAACCCACGTCGGCAACCCCGCTGCTAAGTTGCAGGGGGAGTTTTCCGTTGGGAATTGACGGTCAACGGGCTAGAGGGAGTGCGCTCGTACTAGGATGATAAAGGAACAATAGGCAACCCATCTGAGGAGAGGATCCCAGCAATGTCAGCAGCACGAGGCGCGCATTCTGCCCGATCAGGCCTGTGGCCCACTTACGCAACCAGCCTGTGGCTGTCTAGGGCGTTGTTGCTGCTCTGTGTTTGCCTCAGCTTGGTGGTTTGTGCCTGTTCCGCGGGCTCTAACCTGCGGGCCTACAGGGATCCCAGCGGAGCCTTTGCTTTTGCCTACCCCAACGGCATGGTGGCGGTCAATCTTGGGCCGGGGAAAGGGCCGGTGGTTCTCCTGCGCGACCTGGTGTACGAGACCGAGAACGTCAGCTTGATGATCGCCCCATTTGACAAAGGGGAGACGATTGCCGATCTGGGCAGCCCGGCTGAGGTGGGGCAGTTGGTGGCGGAGAAGATCATTGCTCCTGAGGGATCCGGTCGCTCGGCCAAGCTGTTGGCTGCCGAAGCCTTTGAGCGGCAGGAGCACCCCTATTACCTGCTGGAATACCAAACCGATATGGGATCCCAGCTTCGTCATGAGGTGGTGACGGTAACCGTTCGGCACCATCGCCTCTACACGCTGACAGCCTCTACCCAAGAATCCCGCTGGCCTCAGGTGCAAGCTGCCTTTAGGAACGTGGGCCGCTCTCTGAATGTTTCCTAAAGCTTTTCCTGAGAGGATTTTCTCAAGGGATTGAACCGGGTTGACGGACTTGGGTAGGTTAAGGTTGAGCCCTTTAGGGCTGAGTTATGGTCATTTTAGGTTGGGGGCGAGACGCCTGGGCTACTGAGAAAAGCCTTGTGGTTCTGGGGATTATTGCTCCGCAACGCTGACGCGAAGACGCGACCAACGTTTTGGGTGTGGGTGCAGTGTCCTAGCTTGAATCGAAATGACCCTACCTACGGGTTCCAGCCGGGCCATCTGGTGTTAAAACGTAAAACGGTAGTGTTTTAAACCTGCGGAGATGGGATCCCACCCTCTTGGGCCTGCTCTATGACCGTATACGTGGTTCAGATCAGCGACCTGCATCTGTTTGCCAAGCCCCATCACCGGCTGCTGGGGGTGGACACGGAAGCCTCTTTCCTGCAGGTGCAAAAGGCCATTGCCGCTCTGGATCCCTTGCCGGATCTGCTGCTGCTTACCGGAGATCTCTCTCAAGATGGCAGTGCGGCATCTTACGCCCGTTTGAGAGCCCATTTGCAGGCTCTCCCCATCGATACTTACTGGTTGGCAGGCAACCACGATCGCCTGCACACCATGAACCAAGAGCTCCACGCCGAGCGGCTATTTGGGGACAAGAGCTTCAGCCGGGAAAATTGGAGCTTTATTTTGTTGAACTCCCTCGTGCCCGGCAAAGATAGCGGTTACCTGACGGAGCGCACGCTGCTGTGGCTGAGACAGGAATTGCAGCGGAGCAAAGCTGCCCAACACCATGTTTTGTTGGCCCTGCACCATCCCCCTTTTTCGGTGGATTCTGCCTGGCTAGATCAAAGTGCCCTGCAGCAGCCGGAGCGGTTGTTTGGGGTTCTGGACGAGTTCGACCACATCCGCCTCGTTGTATTCGGCCATATTCACCAAGACCTGCACCGCCGGCGGGAGGGGGTTGATTACCTGGCTTGTCCCTCAACCTGTGTGCAATTTCGTCCCAAGAGCCCTCAGTTTGGCCTGGAGGTGATTCCCCCTGCCCTGAGGCAGATATGGCTGGAGCGAGATGGCAGCTTCAAAACTCAGGTTCAACGGGTGGGAGCTGCTCTGCAACGGCCCAACCTGGCCCTGAAGGGATATTAGCTCTCTTCCTCTTGAGCCTCTGCGGGGGGTAGCCCGATGGCCTGCCCCAAGCAAACGCTGGCCCCCAGCAAGGCCAACCACCCCGGCACCACTGACAGGAGGGCCACCACGGCCACCAAGGTGTTGTTTCCCCCTTGCAAAAGGCTGTAGAGCAGCATCGGCAGCGTGAGAACCCGCCCACCGCCGACAAAGAAGGTGAGCAAAAATTCGTTCCAGGAGATCAAAAAGGCAAATACCGCCCCAATGGCTGCCCCAGGGGCAATGAGGGGCAACGTTACCTGCCACCACACCTGCCAGGGATCCGCCCCCAAACAGCGGGCCTGCGCCTCGTAGCCGCGGTCGAAACGGGCGAACACACTGCCCATCACCAGAGCCATGTAGGGAATGGTGGGGATCAGATGCACCAGCACCACCCCCAGCAGGGCACCGTCTAGCCGCAGGCGAATCAGCACCCCTTGGATCCCCATCAGCACAGCCAGAGGAGAGGTGATGACGGGCAACAGCAACAGCAGGCGCAGCCAAGCGGGCACAGGATGGGTGCCCAAAACTCGTCCCGCCGGGATCCCCACCCCCAGGGCCAGCAGGGTGGTGAACAGGGCAATTTGCAAGCTCTGGCCGAAGGCTGCCCGGAACTGGGATCCCCAGCTCAGCAGTTGCTGCCAACCGGCTATGCTCCATGCCCGGGGCAGGGCATCGGGAAAATACCAGGCCCGCGTGAAGGCCCAAAGGGCCAGCACCCCAAAGGGCAAAGCCCAAAGGAGGGCCACTCCGGCCACCCCAAGGCGGAGCAGGGATCCCCCAATCCATCTGCGTCCTTTCACGGCTTTCTCCAAGGACTCCGTCCCGCTGAGCCAAACGGCAGCTGCAGAAAGGATACTCTGGCTGCAAACAGCCCTCCGATTAGGCTGACCACCGCTGCCGAGACAGCCAGCAGGATGATCCCCAGCGCCACCGCCTGCTGCCGCTGCTCCAGGTTGATGTGGGTGAAGCGCTGGTAGATCAGAACGGGCAAGGTGCGCGGGTAGGTGGGCCCTAAGAGCAAGGGAACCTCAAAGGCGCTGAAGACAAAGCCGAAGATGAGAATCCCGGTGGCCAGCAGCCCCGGCCTCAGCAAGGGCAGCGTTACATACCAAAACGTCTGGGCGGCAGAAGCCCCCAACAGACGAGCCTGTTGCTCCAGCTCGGATCCCATCCCGCGCAGCAGCGTCAGCGCCACCAGAGCGGCAAACGGGATCTCCTTCCAAAGCCAATAGAGCAACACCCCCACATAGCCGCGGTCGTTCACCCACAAGGGAAAATCCTGATCCGAGGCAATCCAGCCCAGTTGGAAGGCCAGCCGCGCCAGCCAACCGCTGGGCCCCAGCAGCAGCAGCATCCCCGCCACCCCCACCAAATGAGGAATCGGCAGCGTCAACTGGCCAAGCCAGATGGCCCACCCCCCCACCCCCCGCAACAGCAGCGCCAGCCCCAGCCCCAAAAGCAGCGCCAACCCCGTTGCCAACAGAGCGATTCTGAGGCTGAGCAACAGGGATCCCCCGACTTCCGCATCCCGCAGCAGCTCCCCATACCCCTGCAGGGTAAACCCCCTCTCGCCCAGGCCGTAGAGGCCCACACTCTGGGCCAGAGCCAGCAGCAGCCCCCCGCCGTAGAGCAGGCCCACCAACCCCAACGCCGGCAAAAGCGGCCCATACTGCCGGATCCCCTTAAGCCCCACCGGCCCAGATCCCCGTCCATTTAAGCTATTCATTGAGCCAGTCCCAAGAGCTGCCTCACGAGAGAATTCAAGATGGGAGCGGATCCCTCGACGATCAAGCGATCAAGACTGCCTAGTGCTCCACACCGCCAACGCGACCAACCATTGCGATCTTTACATCCCATGGAGAGAACCCTAGACCAGATTAACCAACGCATTGCCAAAGGCCAGGTGCGGGTGTGGACGGCCCTGGAAGCCAAAGCCAAGCTGGCCACCTTGGGGATCCAGGAAGCCTTTGAGCAGGTGGATGTGATCACCACCGGCACCTTTGAGCCAATGGAGTCTTCAGGAGCCATTGTGAACCTGGGCCATACGGATCCGCCCATCAAGATTCGCCAAGCTTGGCTGAACGGGGTACCGGCCTATGCCGGATTTGGCGCGGTGGATCTTTACCTGGGGGCAGCCCAACCCAGCGAGCAAGCGGATCAAGCCTATGGGGGCGGCCATGTCATTGCCGACCTGGTGGCGGGCAAGCGCGTCCATTTGCGGGCCATCGGCCAAGTGACCGATTGTTACCCCCGCGCCGACTACGAGACCACCCTGACTCGGGATCAGCTCAACCAGTTTTACCTGTTCAACCCCCGCAATGCCTACCAAAACTTCATCGTCGGGGTGAACGGCGGGGATCGGCCTTTGTACACCTACTTGGGTCTGTTGGAACCGCATCTGGGCAATGCCGTCTATTCCAACCCGGGAGAGCTATCCCCCTTGTTGAACGATCCCCTGTTGCGCCGGGTGGGGATCGGCAGCCGCATCTTTTTGGGAGGCGGCATCGGCTACGTCGCCTGGGAGGGCACCCAACACTTTCCATTGCAAAAGCGATTGCCCAACCAAACTCCCATCGGCCCGGCGGCCACTCTAGCCCTGATTGGGGATGCCAAGCAAATGCAGGCGGAATGGGTGAGGGGCTGCTACTTCCGCAACTACGGCCCCAGCTTGATGTTGGGGGTCGGGATCCCCATCCCCATCCTCGCTCCTGCGGATTTGGAGGCCATTGCCATTCGGGATGAGGAGTTGGTTGCCCCCGTGATTGACTTTTCCATTCCCCGCCGGGTGCGGCCCACCTTTGGCTTAGTGAGCTATGCCCAACTCAAATCTGGCCAGATCACCCTCAATGGCCGCAAGATTCGCACCGCTCCCCTGGCCAGCTTGCGCCGCTCCATACAAATTGCCGAAATCCTCAAGCAGTGGATAGAAAGCGGCCAATTTACCCTCACCCAACCTGTCGCCCCCCTGCCCCTGGATCGGGAGTTTCTCCCCCAAAACCCTCTCAGGTGACGTCCTCCCCTCAATGAATTGGGGGCCTCCTCAAGCGGATGCACGCAGCGCTTTGGTTGGGGACACCGTGCCTCCCTACTTTTGGGGTAAAGCGGCTCTCCAGAAGAACCGCTACCGGAATTCGCTGGCAGCAACTTCTCCAGGCAACCCCATCAACCCCACTTCAGGTGCTGTCTCAACAACTGAGCGTGCTGAGCCGATTGCCTCGCCCACAGGTCAGCTTGGGCAGGGCTGAGAGCTAGGCCCTCTGAGTAGCAGGCCAGCCAAGCTTGGTGTAAGGCTTCAGGATCGGTGGGCATCTCCTGCAGATCCCAGCCAGGCATGCCCAATTCCTGGAGCAGCGTTTTCACCTTGGGATCGTAGCTGAGACCAAAACAGGCGCAGCCCTCTGCCGCCGCCATCACCAATCCGTGGTAGCGCATGGTGATCGCCAGCCTGACACCCCGAAAGACTCCTTTCAATAGACAGGGATCCCGAATTTCCAGCACTTGGCTACGGTGGGGTAGGCGCTGCTGAAGCTGCTGAGCCAAGTGGTAGTCTGGCCCAAGGTCAGGGGATCCGGGAGGAGCCAGCTGAAAGGGCACGAAGAGAAGGTATGCCCCCGTGGAAGCCTGGAGACGCTGTAAACCCTGGCTCAAAGCTTCTAGACAGGCTCCAGTCAGTTGCGGATGCGGACGCAAGACCACAGCAATACGGGGCTGAGGCCACATTTCCCATTCCGGCAAGGTTTTGGACGGCAAACTCCAGACGGGATCCGGAGCCACCTGGTGAGGGATCCCCCACTCTTGCAGCCATTGGGAGGCAACCCCATCCCGCACACTGATGGCCGTGCAACCTGCCAACGAGCGACGGGCTAGTGCGCGAATCCACCCCCGCTGCAGCGGCCCGATCCCTTGGGCCCAGGCAACGGTTCTTAGCCCCCATCGCTGGGCTAGGCCCATCACCCCCAGGTAGTAGAGAGGGCTGCGCCAACTGGTGCGATCCTGCAGCAGGCCACCTCCACCCCAGATGAAAGCCTGGGCCTCCTGGAGACAGCGCCGTAAAGCCAAACTGTTGAAGCGCGGATAGGCCAGCACCCCATAGGTGGCAGCCGTTTCGGCAGGGCGACGGGAGAGCACCACCGGCTGTACGGGGCTGGGCAACTGCTCTAGCTCTCGTAAGAGAGCCAGCAACAACGCCTCATCGCCGGCATTGCCGTAGCCGTAGTAGCCACAGATCAAAACCTGTGGCCGTTTCATCGAGTCCATCTGAGTAACAGGGATCCTAACTCACCCACAGAGTCCTGTGAGGTTGGAAAAGGCCGCGACGGCAAACCCTAGTTGGATGATGACTCCCTGAGCCATTGGATCAAATCGGCCAGGGTTTGGAAGTCCAACAGCGCTTCCGCCAAAGCCTCCAGTTGCTCGGTAGGTAAGAGGCGGATGGTTTCAGACAGGTCTTCCGGCAAAGATCCCAGCTTGCGCCGCAGTTGACTCAGAGTCAGTCGAGCTGCTTCTTGCTGCAGACCTTGCTGCAGACCTTGTTGCAGACCTTGCTCTAGGCCTTGTTTCAGGCCCTCCTCTCGCCCTTCTTTGAGGGCTTCTGCCCGCCACATCTGATAGATGGTCGATTCCCGCACAGCCAGACCTCCCAGTACCCTGCTAATTTCCTCTGGCGTCCATGTTAATCCTGCCAAAACAGCAGTGGCCGCTTTCACCTCTTGCCGTAGTTTTGGATCCTCTATCTCTGCTATTGCTCTGGCCACTTGGCGGAGTCGCGGCTCCGGGTTTTCCGGATCTGCCAACACGGCTAAAGGCAGGAGTCCTGGATATTGAGATAGCACCTCCGGATCTTGTTCCCACAGGCGCAAGACCTCAAAGCGATGGGACAGGGATCCCCGTTGAAAAGAAGTCTGGTACACCCGTTCTGACTGGGTTTTTCTTAGGTAGATGACAATCTGCCGCACCTCCTGGTCGGGATAGCGACGGAACAGGCGCAGGCAGTAGTCGGCCATGCGCAAGGGAATGTCGGGATCCGGATCGGTTTGAAACTCCAGATGCAAAATCAGGTTTTGGGCCCGCAGCAGGATAAGAGAGTCCGCTCGGATGGGCTCGGTGGACAGCTCCGTCGGCTGTAGCTGAGCCAAGGAAACAGGGGATCCCAGCAGCCACCGGGCAAAGGACTCGGGGAACCATTCCACCAAGTACTTGCAGACGTTATCGTAGGCCACAGGATCCCTTTCCTACAAAAGCCGATTCTCCCGATGGCCCCTCTGCCGAGATCAGCCGTAGTACCCTTGGTTGATGCGGTTTTCCAGTTGGTTAGCCCCTTCCTGATACTCGCCAAACACGAAGTTCTCGGCGTTGGCTTTGATCAGGGCCTTTTGCTGCTCTGTCAGGCCTGAGATCTGCAACATGTCTTCCAGGCTCTTGTAGGGGGCATTTTTCACCAGGATGCGAGCTAGGGTGGGATAGAAGCCGGGCAGTTGGCGGTAGTTGCGCAAGATGGTGTTGTTCACGTCAATCGGAGTGTCCAAGTGCTTTACCGGGGGAAGCTCTGCGGCCCTGGCCACAACAGGGATCCCCAAAGGAGCGAAGCACAGACAGAGCACTAACACCACACGAACCAAGATGGACAGCAGCCAGCGCATAGCATCACTTCTCCAAGCAGAATCCAAAAGGCTCATCTGTATAGGTTGCTAACATTCTCCGACCATCTAGTGTCTCATCCCCTCCACCCCGAATCGAAGGCCAAGACAGGATTTGGATCCCGACAGAAACAATTTTTAACAACTATGATCAGGAGACAGTCTTTCTTGCTCTCCCTTTCTCGGCTATCGCACCATGTCCGACTTGGCCCTTCTCCACTCGACTCGACTTGACCCCCCCAGCCGGGATCCATCTCCAGGGATCCCAGAACCCACCCCTTCTCCGGAGCTGGAGTTGCTGGAGCAGACCGAACTCTTTCTCAGGCGGCACATTGGGCCGGATGCCCGGCAAATCGGGCAGATGTTGCAAGTGTTAGGGCTGAGTTCGCTGCGGGAGCTGGTGGAAAAAGCGGTGCCGCCGGCCATTCGCAGCAGCCGGCCTTTGCAATTGGGATCCCCTTGCCCTGAGCAGCAGGTGTTGGCGGAACTGCAGGCAATGGCGGCCCAGAACCAGGTGTGGCGCTCCTTTTTGGGCATGGGCTATTCCAACACCCTGACGCCACCGGTGATTCAGCGCAACATCCTGGAAAACCCTGCCTGGTACACCCCCTACACCCCCTACCAAGCTGAGATTGCCCAGGGACGGTTGGAAGCCCTGCTCAACTTCCAGACGATGGTGATCGACCTGACGGGGATGGAGATCGCCAATGCTTCCCTGCTGGACGAAGCCACGGCAGCCGCAGAAGCCATGGCTCTTGCCTACACCTTGGCGGGCAAGGGATCCCCAGTTTTCTGGGTGGATCGGGGCTGTCATCCCCAGACGATTGCAGTGGTGCAGACGCGGGCGGAACCATTGGGAATCCAGGTGCGCATAGCCGATCCAACAGAACTCTCCCTGGAAAAGGGCTTTGGATTACTCCTGCAGTATCCCAGCACCTATGGGGAAATCCGGGACTACCGGCAGTTGGTGGAGCAGGCTCACCAAAAGGGGATGGTGGTGGCGGTGGCTGCCGACCTGCTCAGCTTGACCCTATTGCAACCGCCGGGAGAGTGGGGAGCGGACATCGTGGTGGGATCCACCCAGCGCTTCGGCGTGCCTTTGGGCTATGGCGGCCCCCATGCGGCTTACTTCGCCACCCGCGAGGCCCACAAGCGGCTGCTGCCAGGACGGCTGGTGGGGATTTCTCAGGATGCTCAAGGCAAGCCAGCCCTGCGCTTGGCGTTGCAGACCCGCGAGCAGCACATACGGCGGGACAAGGCCACCAGCAACATCTGCACTGCCCAGGTGCTTTTGGCGGTGATGGCTTCTATGTATGCCGTCTACCACGGCCCCCGCGGCTTGCGACACATAGCCGAGCGCATCCACCGCCAGGCCCATCACTTGGCCACTGGGATCTGCCAGTTGGGTTATGAGGTGGGGCCCGAGCATTTCTTCGATACCTTCTGGGTCAAGGTAGCTTCTCCAGAGCAGGTGCAGGCGATCCAGGCCGGCGCTGCCCAGCGACAGATCAACCTCCGCCAGATCGATGACCGGACGCTGGGGATCAGCTTGGATGAGGCCACCACCACTCAGGATCTGCGGGATCTGTGGGAGATCTTTGCCGGAACCCTTCCCCGCAGCGGAGCGGAGTCCTTACCGCCAGCTTGGGATCCCGACAGCCCAGAGCTGGACTTGGGCCAGAGCCTGCCGCCCCAGCTCCTGCGCACCACCCCCTACCTCACCCATCCGGTCTTTAACCGTTACCACTCGGAAACTGAGCTGCTGCGCTATATCCACCGCCTGCAAAGCCGGGATCTGGCTCTCACCCATTCCATGATCCCCTTGGGCTCTTGCACCATGAAGCTGAATGCCACGGTGGAGATGATGCCGGTCACCTGGCCGGAGTTTGCCCAGCTCCATCCTTTTGTGCCCCTAGAGCAGGCCCGTGGCTATCAAGCCCTTTTTGCCCAGTTGGAAAAGATGCTGGCGGAGATCACCGGTTTTGCCGGAGTTTCTCTGCAGCCCAATGCCGGATCTCAGGGGGAATATGCCGGCCTGTTGGCTATCCGCCGCTACCACCAAGCCAGAGGGGAAAGCCGGCGGCAGGTGTGCTTGATCCCCACCTCGGCCCACGGAACCAACCCGGCCAGCGCCGTGATGGCGGGGATGCAGGTGGTGAGCGTAGCTTGTGATGAAGCCGGCAATATCGACATTGAGGATCTGCGGGCCAAGGTGGAGCAGCACGGGGAGCGGCTGGCCGCCTTGATGATCACCTACCCTTCTACCCACGGTGTGTTTGAGGAAGGGATCCGCGAGATTTGCCAGATAATCCACGAGGCGGGGGGACAGGTGTACATGGATGGGGCCAACCTCAACGCTCAGGTGGGCCTCTGCCGTCCTGCCGAGCTGGGGGCCGATGTCTGCCACCTCAACCTGCACAAGACCTTCTGCATTCCCCATGGGGGAGGTGGGCCGGGGGTAGGGCCCATTGCCGTGGCCCGCCACCTTGTGCCCTATTTGCCTGGCCATCCTGTTTTGCTCGGCTGTAACGGCCCCGTCAGCGCTGCCCCGTGGGGCAGTGCCAGCATTTTGCCCATCTCCTGGGCCTACATTCGCCTTATGGGATCCGCCGGCCTCACCCTGGCCAGCCAAGTGGCCATCCTCAACGCCAACTACATCGCCAAGCGGTTGGATCCCTACTACCCAGTGCTCTACAAGGGGCCGGGGGGGTGGGTGGCCCACGAGTGTATTTTGGATTTGCGCCCCCTGAAAAAAAGCGCCGGCATCGAGGTGGAAGATGTGGCCAAGCGCCTGATGGACTATGGCTTCCACGCCCCCACCATCTCCTGGCCGGTGCCGGGGACAATGATGGTGGAGCCCACCGAGAGCGAATCTCTGGAGGAGCTAGATCGCTTCTGCGAGGCGATGATTGCCATCCGCCAGGAGATTGCCGCCATTGAGCGAGGCGAGATGGATCCGGTGCGCAATCCCCTCAAGCTGGCCCCCCACACCGCCGAGGTGGTGGCTGCCGACCACTGGGATCGCCCCTATCCTCGCTCGCTGGCCGCCTACCCGCTCCCTTGGGTCAAGGCCCACAAGTTCTGGCCCAGCGTCAGCCGCATCGACAACGCCTACGGGGATCGCCACCTGGTGTGCAGTTGTCAGCCCTGGCTCGACGAATGATGGCTGCTCTGGAACTTGGCCCAGAAAGGAAGATTGGTTGTATCCAAAGGCGGGATCCACTATAACCAGTCAGGGATCCCTGGCCAACGGATGAGAAAAACGGATGAGAAAAAATCCCCGTCTTGAGCGGTTCACGTCAGTGGGGCCAGGTTCTTTGCCTATTCTTACTCGGCTAACCCTGGGGCTGTTGGCGGGATCCCTCGTGGCCTGCCGCAAGATGCCTGATCCGGTTGCTCAAGAAGTGGATCAGGATCCCGTGCGGCGTCACATCGGCAAAGATGGCACGCATTTTGAGGCTTCCCTGGGGGATACCCGCGCCCTTCCCCCTCAGTTTCCCCCTCACTTGCAGTTGCCCAACGCTTCCATCATCTCTTCGGGACAGATTCGGGATCGAGAGGGGGGCCTTGCTTCCCTGATCTTGCAGACCTCTCAGCCTCTGGAGGCGATTGCCGCCTACTACCGCCGCACCCTGTGGGGCCGGGGCTGGGACATCCTCTCGGACATCGAGCAGGCCAACGGGATCCGCACCTTGGTGTTCGAGTCTCCCCCCCACCCCAAAAAGCCTCTCCAACAGGCGGTGGTGCAAGTGGGATCCCCTCGTCGCGGGCCGGATCAGGTGGAATATCGCGATATCTTGATTTTGCTGAGCACCGTATCCCCCTCTGCCACGGCAGAAGACCTCTCTGCGGCCAAGCTCGCTCCCCCAACTTCCCCCTGAGGATGCCCATCTATACCCAGTCGATTCCGATTGCGGCCAGCGTGGCCCAGGTGGATCGCTGCCTCACCGACCTGGAGTTGATGAAGCGCTGGCTCAACCCGCTGTTGGGCTGCGAGGCGGTGGGATCCCCTCTGGCGGAATTGGGCAGCCGCTACCGCTTTTTCCTTCGCTTGCCGTTTGTATCCCCCAGCTTGGATTGCGTGATTACAGAGCGGGCAGAAGGCTTGGTGCAGTGGCAGTTTGAGGGGTTTTTTGAAGGAACCGACCGCTGGGAGTGCCATCCCCAGCCGGGGGGTACCCTTCTAGTCAATTGCTTCAACTTCCGCATCCCCAGTCCCTGGGTGGCGGCAGGGTTTTACCTGTTGGCAGCAGGGCCGACCCAGCAGGATATGCGGGCCCAGCTCCGACGGCTGAAGGCGGTGGCCGAGGCTTTGGGTTAGGCTGGTGGCAAGTAGTAAAGAAACGTAAAAAACTGCAATGACCAGCAACAGCGGACTGTTTAACCGTCGCTTTGCCGACAACTTCATCCCCCAACCAGCCAACACTTCTCTGGAAATCGGCCAGATTGCCCCCGATTTTGAGCTGCCGCGCGTGCAAGGGGATCCCGTGCGGCTATCGGACTACCGCGGCCAAAAGCCGGTGGTTCTGGCTTTTACTCGTATCTTCACCGAAAAGCTTTTTTGCCCTTTTTGCTACCCCCACATCCAAGAGCTGAAAGCCCGCTACGGCGAGATCCAAGCCTTGGGGGCCGAGCTGCTGATGGTCACCAGCACCGATCCGGTTCAAAGCCAGCAGATTCAAGCAGACCTGCAGCTGCCTTACCCGCTGCTGGTGGATCCCGAGTGCAAAACCTTCCGCCTCTATGGGGTTGGCCAAGCTTTGGGAGCACCCCTGCCGGCCCAGTTCGTTGTGGATCGGGAGGGCAAACTGCGCTTCAAGCATGTTTTCTCCTTTGCCCAGCCCAATGCCGATACCGATGAGGTGCTGCGGGTGTTGCGGGAGGGGCTGCAAACCGGCTGGGATGGAACCCGTAGGGTGGCCCCTATCCCCTTTTTCTAGGGATCGGGCTTCTCTGCCATTGGACTTCCAGGGAGAGAGACTGCGATGTTTGCCCGTCTGGCCCAGAGTGGGGCGCGTCAGGCCGAGATCCTGGAGGTGGTTTTGCGCCACGGTTGGGACTACATGCGCCGCTTGCTCTCTTTTGGCAAGGCTGGGGAACCCCAACTGCCCCCCCCAATGGTGCTGCGCAACATTTTGGTGGATCTGGGGCCGGTCTATGTCAAGCTGGGCCAACTGCTGAGCACCCGTCCGGACCTGTTGCCGCGAGAGTACATCGAGGCCCTCAGCACTTTGCAGGCCGACGTACCTGATACATTTACGCTGAACATTGCTGAACATCACTGTTCAACTATGCAGCGATAGCATTCTGTTTGTTTCCAACCAGAATGGCGGTATCCCGCAAAGCTTTGAGTAGAATACCCAAAGCGCAGTTTCCGTGTCGTCTTACTACCAATTTTCTGCTTTGCTTTGGCTACCATGTTGGCAGACTCGAAAGTAAACAGAAAGATCAACTGGTAGTAATCCGTACTGAGCATATTATACATTATTTTCAGTATAGTTGAGCTTATTATTGACTAGAGTCATGCTCTTTTCTGAGATCCTGCAGGCGGCCCGGCGCAACCAGATCCGCATTCCCGGCAATTTGGGCCTCTGTGCCAAGGCGCTGGCCAATTTGGAAGGGATCGCCCGCCAGCTCACCCCCGACTACAACCTGCCGGAGCAGCTTCGCCCCCTGATGGCGGATGTGTTTCGGGCGCAATTGCTGGGGGAGGCCCCTCTGCCTTCGCTGCTGCGCACGGCTTTGGATTTGAAAAATCTCTCTCTGCAATCGCCGCGCCAGATGGAGCTGCTGCTCAGCCGCATCACGTCGGAAACCCAGCGCTGGAACTTGACCATCCAAGAGCTGGACGGGATCCGCAGCAGCCTGGATCAGTCGGCCAACCGCCTCTCCTACAGCATTGTGGTCGGCTCTCTAATCGTCGGGGCCGCCATCATCTCGGCTCAGACGCAGCGGTTTCAGGTCTTTGGGCTGAGCGAACTCCTGTTCGGGGCGGCCAGCCTGTTGGGGCTGTGGCTTGTCATCAGCATCCTGCGCTCCGGTCGCCTGCGCGGCTAGATTGGCTGTTGGCTCATCAGTGGACTCAGGGCCCTACTGCCCTTGTCTGGATCTCGATGTTTCCAAAAGAACACCAAAACGGTATCAACGCCTCCGCGAGCGATCCGCCAAAAGCCGCAAAGGCCGATTCTTTCGTTCGATCCCTCGACGCCTTGCGCCACAAGGCTTTCCGGCCCCAAAACCCCCTCGCCAAAACTCTTTTTGCCGACTTTTTTCCGGATCCCTCGCAAATGGGCCTTGCATTCCTTGCCCTGCTTGGGTTTAATAGGGGTGGAGTTCCCCCTTCGGGGGGATCCCTAGAAATTGGAAACCACCCAGGATTTTCCTGGGTGTTCTTTCTCCTAATTGTTCCCCCTTCGGGGGGATCCCTAGAAATTGGAAACAGTAATGAACTGGATGATCACCACAACTTGAATTCCGTTCCCCCTTCGGGGGGATCCCTAGAAATTGGAAACCGCAATGGTTGGGTGGTGTTGGAAGAAAGTCACGAGTTCCCCCTTCGGGGGGATCCCTAGAAATTGGAAACACTTGGAATCCCTCGTAGATAGTCGAGAATGGCGCATGTTCCCCCTTCGGGGGGATCCCTAGAAATTGGAAACTTTCAGGAGCGTTGCCCAGTGTGACCCCAACTTGGGGTTCCCCCTTCGGGGGGATCCCTAGAAATTGGAAACTATTACAAGTATGGACAACGGCTAGTCAACCTCTTCCAGGTTCCCCCTTCGGGGGGATCCCTAGAAATTGGAAACCGTCTCGGTATTGATGTTCCCGATTTAAATGTTGTTGTTCCCCCTTCGGGGGGATCCCTAGAAATTGGAAACTTTAAAGTGCAACTTGCTAAATACTCTCCGAAATTCGAAGTTCCCCCTTCGGGGGGATCCCTAGAAATTGGAAACAGGATTCTATGTTGATTCGCTACTATGCTTATCAAATGTTCCCCCTTCGGGGGGATCCCTAGAAATTGGAAACCAGTAAAGCAGATACTCATCTACATCCCGGAAGGTAGTTCCCCCTTCGGGGGGATCCCTAGAAATTGGAAACATGCGTTGTATCTTCGTAATCGAAGATAGAAATAATTGAAGTTCCCCCTTCGGGGGGATCCCTAGAAATTGGAAACACCAGTTGATCACCCAGTGCCCCTTGCCCCAGTAGATCGTTCCCCCTTCGGGGGGATTCCTAGAAATTGGAAACTTCGAACGCGCACCGCAGCATCACCTGGCCTCCGCAAGGGTTCCCCCTTCGGGGGGATCCCTAGAAATTGGAAACGAGGTTAGTGGGTTAGACTAGACCAAGAGCCTTCAAGTTCCCCCTTCGGGGGGATCCCTAGAAATTGGAAACTACATTGAACGACCACCGATCTGTTTGATGATCAGTGGTTGTTCCCCCTTCGGGGGGATCCCTAGAAATTGGAAACGCTTGCATACAACCTACACCCTGCATATGTGTGTGTAGGTTCCCCCTTCGGGGGGATCCCTAGAAATTGGAAACCCGCCCTTCCCTGCCCCCCGTGGGAAGGCCATCTCATTCTCTGTTCCCCCTTCGGGGGGATCCCTAGAAATTGGAAACATTTGTTGAAGCGGAGTTCCCACTGCGTTGAGCAGACTGTTCCCCCTTCGGGGGGATCCCTAGAAATTGGAAACAAACGTTCCCGGGGTGTCCACCGAAACGTTCCCTGTATGGTTCCCCCTTCGGGGGGATCCCTAGAAATTGGAAACCCGTGTAAAATCTAGTTAACCCCCAGCACCCAGGAAATAATCGTTCCCCCTTCGGGGGGATCCCTAGAAATTGGAAACGATGTATTTACGACCATTGGGTACAAGCATGATAGCCATAGAAGTTCCCCCTTCGGGGGGATCCCTAGAAATTGGAAACGCCAATACGAACCCGCTCCTATTTCTCTTGTTACCCACACGTTCCCCCTTCGGGGGGATCCCTAGAAATTGGAAACTGTTAAGCTTCTTGGCCTTTGCGGCAGCGTTCTTGCGAACCTTGTTCCCCCTTCGGGGGGATCCCTAGAAATTGGAAACAACTTGTTGGATCCCTTGCCACCTTGGGGTGTATTTGTTGAGTCAGTTTCCCTGCAGTGAGGGATCCCTAGGGATGGGGAAAGGACTCAACAGCTTGCGCTGGCTGGCGCGTCAGTATGCGCTTCGAGTTCTGGATGCTGCCGGTATAACCCTCAATGGCTCACAGCCCTGGGATATTCAAGTTCACGACGAGCGGCTCTACCTGCGCTGCCTGCTCTATGGATCCCTGGGCTTTGGCGAGGCCTACATGGAGGGCTGGTGGGATTGCGAGGCCATTGATGAGTTAGTTTGTCGTCTCCTAACTGCCCAGGCACCGCAGCAGGTGGGTTGGCTAATTCAGCCCCTACTTGGGCTGGACAGTCGCCTCATCAACCGCCAGCGGGGCAAGGGGGCATTCGTCATTGGCCAGCGCCACTACGACATTGGCAACGATCTCTATGAGGCCATGCTGGATCGCCGCATGATCTACAGCTGTGCCTATTGGGATGGGGGCGCGCAAACTCTGGATGAAGCCCAAGAAGCTAAGCTTGACCTCATTGCCCGCAAGCTGGAACTCCAACCCGGCATGCGGGTGCTCGACATCGGCTGTGGCTGGGGCGGCACAGCCCAGTACCTGGCCGAACGCTACGGGGTGCAGGTTGTGGGGATTACTGTTTCCAAAGAGCAAGCCAAACTGGCCAGCGAACGCTGCCGCGGCCTGCCGGTCGAGATTCGGTTAGAAGACTATCGCCAGACCCAGGGAAAGTTTGATCGCATCCTTTCTGTCGGCATGTTTGAACATGTTGGCTACCGAAACTACCGAACGTTTATGCAGGTAGCCCGCCGCTTGTTGAACGACAATGGCTTGTTTCTTCTGCACACCATCGGCAGCAACGTGGCCTACCAGGGGCGGGATCCCTGGATTGAGCGCTACATTTTCCCCAACTCGATGCTGCCCTCGCCTCATCTGATTACTGCAGCCTTTGAGGGCTTATTTGTGCTGGAAGACTGGCACAATTTTGGGATCAATTACGTGGCCACCTTAAAAGCCTGGCACGCCAATTTCGAGCAGGCATGGCCAAAATTAGCCGACCGCTACGATGAGCGCTTTCGCCGCATGTGGCGGCTCTATCTCCTGATGAGTGCCGGCAGCTTCAAGGCACGGGCCAGCCAGCTCTGGCAACTGATCCTCTCACCTCGTGGGGTGAGCGGCGGCTATCGCTCGGTGCGGTAGCGAGAAGTCGGAATAGCCCTACCCACACGGCTTTTCCCAACTGCACAAGGGGTTCACAGATCGAGCCGGATCCCTGTCACGCAGAATAGGCTTCCCCCACGAAGAACAACGAACTCTGTCCAGAACAGGCCGCCACAGAGAAACCGCCGGCCCGGTAGGGATCCCTTGTCAAATCCTGTTTCAATCCACGAGCTCAAGGATCTCTGCAAACCCCAAGAGGGAGCCAGCTCTTAACGTCAGCTTAAATTCAGTCGTGTAGCCTGCTAATAAGCGCATACACTTATTGGCGCAAGGAGGGTGTCAAGATGAAAAAGCTGGCTGAGCTTCCCCTAATTAGTCTCCCGGTCGCCGCTTTGTTGACAGCATGGGCAGTGGCAACCTCGGCTCCTCCAGCAACAGGGGTTCCGGCTGGCGGGCGTGCTGCCTTGGTGGTGGCCTACAACAGTCCGGAGAAATGGGCGAACTGGGGCGAGGTGCTCAAGTCCTTCACTGCCAAAACTGGCCTGCAAGCCCCCTCGGATCCCAAGAATTCGGGCCAGACACTGGCTGCCCTCAAAGCTGAAGCCGCTGCCCCACAAGCGGATACTGCCTACTTCGGAATTGTCTTCGGCATTCAGGCCGCTGAGGCAGGTTTGCTGGAGCCCTACAAGCCAGCTGGGTTTGATGAGATCCCAGAGGGGCTGAAAGATCCCGAGGGCCGCTGGATGACGATTCATCAAGGAGCAGTAGCCTTCTTGGTCAACACCAAGGTACTGGGCAACGCGCCTGTCCCTCAGTGCTGGGCTGACCTGACCAAGAATGAATACAAGGGCAAGGTGGGTTTTCTGGATCCCACCCAAGCAGCAATTGGGTACTCGGTAGCTACAGCTGCTAACCTGGCGCTAGGCGGTACGCTGGAGAACTGGGATCCCGGCATTCGATACTTGGCTCAGCTTAAGGCCAACGACTTGCAGCTCCCAGCCCAGACAGCCACTGCCCTGGTTCAGCAGGGAGAGATTCCTATCCTGATCGATGCTGACTTCAACGGATATCAGCTCAAGAACAACGAGAATGCCCCGGTTGAAGTCGTGATCCCCTGCGAGGGCTCAATCGCTATTCCCTATGTGATTGGCTTGGTCAAGGGCGCACCCAATTCTGAGGGTGGCAAGAGGTTGATAGACTTCACGCTGTCGAACGAGGGTCAGGTGTTGTTTGCCAAGAGCTATCTGCGGCCCGTGCGGCAAGTAACTGTGGATCCCGGAATTGCTGCCAAGATGCTCCCGGCCAGCGCCTACGAAAAAGTAGCTGTGCCGGACTACGGGCAAATGCGCGCTGTGCAAGAGCGATTCAATGAGCGTTGGAAGGCCGAGGTAATCCGGTGATCTTGAGCACAAACTTTTGCTCTCTCGGGGGGTCGCGGGCAACAAGACAAGTATTGCTCGCGGCACCCGTTGTTCTACTGTTCGCCCTGGGGCTGCTGGTACCTCTAGTTGTGTTGCTTCGCCAGAGTCTGCTGGACGGGAGCAGCGGTCGCCTAACGCTGCAGAACTACGCGGCAGTTGTCACTTCACTGGCTTATCGCCGCGCTCTGCTCAATAGCGTGTTGATTGCTGTCGCCTCTACGCTGCTGGCGCTGATCTTGTGTTTTCCAGTGGCCATCTACGTCGAGCGATTCGACAGCCCTTACCGAAATGCGCTGGCAATAGCCTTGACCATACCGCTTAGCCTGCCTGGAATTGTCATAGGCTTCTTCGTCATCTTGTTCTTCGGAACAACCGGCGTTGTGCCGCAGCTTTTTCTGCTGCTGACAGGTGAACGCCAGCTAAGCTTTGCTTATACCTTTGGGGGGATGTTGCTGGGCTATTTGTATTTTCAAATCCCACGTGTTGTGTTGGTGTTGCGTGGTGCAGTCTCAGCGCTATCGCAGGACGTGATCGATGTCAGCCGCACGCTAGGTGCCACCCCTTTGCAGGTTTACCTCAACGTGCTGCTACCAACGCTTCTCCCGGCTTTGCTCAGCGCTGCCAGCGTCAGTCTGGCAACAGCCCTCGGGGCTTTTGGCACGGCAGCCACCCTAAGCCGTGGCTTTCGCGTGCTACCCCTTGAGATCGCTTCGTCATTCACAGAAAGCTTTCAACCAGAACGCGCGGCCAGCCTGAGCATTGCTCTCACTCTGCTGACTACGGCCATTCTACTGGGTCTGGGTCAGGTTGCTGAACGTGGCCTACAGCCTCATCGCCCGCCAGATATGTTGCAGAGGGAGCTGGTGAAGTGAAGCCACTAGCTTGCAAGCGCCAGCACGCAGCGGATCCCGTCACAGCGATTGGGCAGGGGTTCACCTTGGCTGCAGTGATCCTGTGCCTGGCACCAGTGCCCTTGCTGATTGTTGTGGCGACCACTGTTAACTGGCCGCTTGGTTTTTGGGCTGGCGGGGTCACCACCAACTGGCTGTGGCAGGGATGGGAAACTGTGCGACCCTACGCCCTCTTTAGCCTGCGCCTAGCCTGCACGGTGCTAGCAATTGACCTGGCTGTTGGTTTACCCGCCGCATGGCTTATTGCGCGGCATAACTTCATTGGCCGGCAGGCGCTGATGGCCTTGATCAATCTGCCGCTGGCCATCCCCGGCATTGCCATTGCCTTGGCTTTAATCTTGGCTTACCCAGCAGCTCGAGCCAGCGGGCTACTGCTTCTGCTCGGTCAAGTGATCTACACCCTACCGTTTCTGGTGGCAACCTTGGTGCCGGCGCTGGCCCAAGCGGCATTGATCGAGCGCGAAGCTGTGGCCTGCACCTTGGGCGCATCGGCCATGCAGCGGCTGTGGTATGTGACGCTCCCCTCGATCCGCAGCGCGTTGCTGGCTGCTTTGATTTTGGTGTTCACGCTGTCCATGGGGGAGTTCAATGTCTCGTTCTTCTTGTTCACCCCTCTGAACAAAACGCTGCCCATCGAGTTGTACTCGGCATACATCACCAACCGGGTGGAAGTGGCGGCGGCGATTACAGCCATTTTTCTCTTCTTCGTCGTGCCTGCTGCCATCGCCATTGAGTGGCTAGGCGGTAGCAAGATAGGACAAGCATGACCAGCCCAGCCTCTGTGGTATTCGATCACATCTTCTATGCCTACACCCCTGGACGTTGGGTGGTTCAGGACATTTGCCTGGAGGTGCAACCTGGGGAGATCGTGGTGTTGGTCGGCCCCAGTGGCTGTGGCAAGAGCACTCTGCTGCGCTTGGTAGCCGGTTTGCTGATCCCTACCCAGGGCCGTCTTTTGCTCGATGGGATCAACACAAGTACGTTAGCACCGGAGAAGCGACTTGTGGGTTGGGTTCCCCAGAGTTATGCCCTGTTTGAGCATCTAAATGTTCGGGATAACGTGGCTTTCGGACTGCGCATGCGCCGGGTGGCAAAAGAAGCAATGAGCCGGCGCATCAGCGAGATGCTGGAACTTTGCCGCATCGCTGAGCTGGCCGACCGACCAGTTACCCAACTCTCTGGAGGTCAGCGCCAGCGCGTGGCTATTGCCCGGGCCCTAGCTGTGTCGCCGCGCGTGCTATTGCTGGACGAGCCTCTGGCTGCCCTGGATCCCCAACTGCGGGCAGCTATCCGGGCTGACTTGCAAGTTCTGCTGCGCGCCAGTGGCGTGACAACCCTCTTCGTCACCCACGATCAGGAGGAAGCCCTGGCCATTGCCGACCGAGTAGCTGTGCTGCAGGCTGGTCAAGTAGAACAATTCGGGACACCGCAGCAGATCTGGCAGTCACCAGCCAACTCGTTTGTTGCCCAGTTCTTTGGCGGCGCAACTGTGCTTACAGCTCGGCGCATCGGCCCAGGCCGCGTGCGTCTCGCACCCGGACTAGAAGCCGACGTTCCTTTGCATTGTGACGACCAAGTGGTACAAGTGGCAGTTCGCAGCGGCGATCTGGAGCTTCTGCCCGAGGTTAGCCCATCGACGGAAGCAGGGCAGTTCATCCCCATGACCGTTGAGTTTGCAGGCGATGCCTTTAGGATCACTGGAGAACTGATAGGCGCAGGTAGAGTCACGCTTCTGCACAACCGACCGGTTATCCCAGGGCAGAGATATCCTGTTCGCGCCAAGCCGGGCCACATCCTTTCTACCGTTGGCCAGTGTCCCTACTGCAACCAAGCTAGGGATCCCAGTCAAAGCGGATAACTTCTGCCGGAGACAACTGAGTTATCGAGCTGGCCTGCGAAGACACCGAAGGATTGGTTTACCCTGAACACCTGGGATAATCAGCTATCTGCTGTTGTCGGCTTGTCTGTGAAGGCAGTTCTCCAACTTCAACTCGCGCCTCCTTTTGCCGTATGCTTTCCAGAGTTGAAGCAGGTTGATACTGCCAAGGGAGCCCTGCCGGACGGTGAGTAACTTTGCAGCCTCTCCTACCTTGATCTCCTACCTTGTCAGTGTCTTGTCGGGGGCAAAGGGTACCTATACAATCACGACTTCAACAGACGCTGACCTACAGGTTCTCAGAAGGCTAGCTATCTCTTGCTGCTCAAGCACTTCGTAGCAGCAAGCCCACGCACTTACTATGGGCAAACCAGCAGGAGCACGGATGGCTACAGCGAACGACGGAACCCCAGCCAAATCTCGACCTGGCAGACGCTGGGCAAAATCAGCCGACCTGCTCGCGCAAGGAAAGCTCAAACTCCGACCTGCTAAGTCTGGCCAAACGCCGCAGCAATTGGTGTACACAAAGCTACGGGAGATGATCCTGAACAGCAAGCTGCAACCGGGCGAGTGGCTGCGCCAAGAGCAGTTGGCCTCTCTTTTCGGCGTCAGCCGCACACCTATTCGCGAGGCCCTGCGCATGCTGAGCCAGGAACACCTGGTTGAGTTTGTTACCAACTATGGGGTGCGGGTGGTGCCGCTCAGTTGGGAGGAATTTGAAGAACTCTATGCGATGCGCATTGGGCTGGAAGGGTTGGCTGCACGACTGGCTGCCGAGCAAGCTACTCCGTCGGACGTGGCCGAATTGCGAAAACTCTTAGCTGCCATTACAACGCTGGCCGATGGCACGGATCTATGGACCTATCTGCGCGAGGAGTGGCACTTTCGTCTCAGGTGTTACGCCATCACGGGTCGGGAACAGCTGATCCAGCGGATCAGGAATCTGCGCGAGCACGCCGAGCGGTATCTAAGGCTGGCCTATAACGTTGAAGGCAAGATGCAGGAGTCGCTTGACTTTCATCGCAAGCTGCTAGAAGCAATTGCCATCCACGACGGAGCTGCTGCCGAGCGGATCAACCAAGAGGCACTGCGCTGGACGCTGGCCAACGCCGGCCCAGTCGTGCGCGCCAGTCAAGCGCTGCAGAGACCGCTGGATAAAGCAGCCGGTGACTAGAGAATGGCTTGGCCGACGGCGGAGCTGTCAGCGCAAAAGCCAATTGCGCCGATCCAGCACGGGATCCACTTCCACAACGTCCAGTGATCCAATCCTTCTGCAGCAGCCATCCCTCTCAGCCCAGTAGGGATCCCCTGCCGCATGCTTGGAATCTTCCGGATCCCGGCTGAGCAACTGACTCCCCTGGGAAGGGTGTTATTATGGATCTGATTATCATTCTCATCAGACGAGCTGGCGGATGCCCAAAGCTCTGCGGCAAATTATTGAGCGCTTCCAAAAAGCCAAAACTTCTAAGCAGAAGTACGAGCTTCTGTTGGCTTATGCCAAACGGCTGCCCCCTTTGCCCGAAGCGGAGAGAAGGGAGGAGAACCTGGTTAGGGGTTGTGCGTCGCGGGTGTGGCTGGCCACTGATTTCCGGGATGGCAAGCTCTACATCCAAGGGGATGCCGACGCCCAGTTGGTGAAGGGTTTGGTTGCGGTTTTGGTAGAGGGATTGAGTGGCCTCTCGCCGGAGGAGATTCTGGGAGTTTCTCTCCGCTTTGTTGAGGAAATGGGCCTGAACTTCAGCCTTAGCCCTTCCAGGAGCAACGGTCTGGTGAGCATGTTTTCGATGCTGCGGCAGAGGGCCTTGGCTTTTGGGAAGTCAGTTGCTTCCAGCTCTGCTGTCTCTGTTGTCTTGTGAGGTATTCAGGCTCATGACTGATCAAGCTAACTCTATCCGTTCGGCTCGACCGGTGCGATCGCTGGTCTCGCTGCTGGCCGCCCTCTCGGTCGGGATCCTGGGAAGCCTGCAGATGCGCCAAGAAGAGTCCCGGGCCCAGCAGGGATCCAGCCCCCCAAAGGTGGTGACCACGATTTTGCCGATAACGCAATTTACCCGTGCTGTGGCCGGGGATCGGGCAGAAGTCACGCCACTCCTTCCCCCTCAGATGGGGCCCCACGACTTTCAGGCTCGACCTGAGGAGGTTCGTTTGCTGGCTCAGGCGGATGTGCTGGTGATCAACGGGTTGGGTATGGAAACGTTTTTGGAAGGGTTGATCGCCAGCGCTGGGAACCCCCAATTGCAAATCGTTGACAGCAGCGAAGGGATCCCAACTTTGCGGGCTGAGGAGCCAGAGCATGGGCACGGCCACAGTCACGGACATTCTCATGGCCATTCTCACGGGCACGGTCATGGACACTCTCATGGGCACAGCCACGGCAAGTTCAACCCACACATTTGGCTGGATCCCAGGCGGGCCATTCAGCAGGTGGAAAATATTCGTGATGGCCTCATCTCTGTAGATCCGGCGGGGGCAGAGATCTACCAGGCCAATGCGGCTGCTTTTATCGAGAAGCTCAAGGCTTTGGATGAGGAGATCGAGCAGCGCTTGGCTCCCTTTGCCGGCAGAAAGTTTGTAGTTTTCCACAACTTTGCCCCCTACTTTGCCGAGCGCTACAACCTCAAGGCTGAGTTTTTGGTGGAGATCCCTGAAGCCAGCCCCTCCCCCGAAGATGTGCGGCGGGTGATGGAGACGGTGCGGGCATCCGGCCTGAAGACGATCCTGGTGGAACCGCAGCTGGGGAGTAACAACCCCTTTGAGGTTTTGGCCAGAGACCTAGGGATCCAAGTTCGCGTTTTCGATCCCATCGAAACCGCTGGCCCTGAGGGGATCGAGCCGGAATATTACCTGACCATCCTGCGGCAAAACGTGGAGAACCTGGTCTCCGCCTTTGAGAAGGAGACGGCCTTCCTGCCCCTGCAATTGCCGCTGCTGGGCCAAGCTGCTCTCGAACACCTTCTGGCGAGGGGGCGATGATCTCCTGCTCCGGCGAGGTTGTCCTGCGCGTCGAGGGGCTGACGGTCTATCGGGGATCCCAGTTGGCGGTGCAAAATGTGTCGTTTGAGCTGAGGGCGGGATCCCATACGGCCATTGTCGGCCCCAATGGCGCTGGCAAAAGTACCTTGGTGCAGGCCATCTTGGGGATCCTGCCGCGGCAGTGCGGCTCGGTTTGGATTCTGGGAGAGCCGGTGTGCCTGTCCGGTTACTTGCCCCCCTCGGTGCGGCAGCAGGTGGCTTACGTGCCCCAACGTTTTCAGTTCAATCCTGGGATCCCCATGGTGGTGGAGGAGTTTGTGGCTTTGGGTTGGGGGGCGTTGCAACCCCGCTGGCCCTGGCAGCAGCGCTCTGCTCGGCAGCAGGCGGTGCAAGAGGCGCTGGAACGAGCCGGCGCATCCCACCTGTCCTCCAAGGCTCTGGGCCAGCTCAGCGGCGGGGAGCTGAAACGGGTGCTGTTGGCCTATTGCTTGGCTTGGCCGCGGCGGCTGCTTATCCTCGACGAGGCACCGGCAGGCTTAGATACGCTCAGCGAGGGGGAGTTTTACCGGCTCCTGGAAGAGCTGCGCCAATCCCTGGGCTGGACCATTTTGCAGATCTCCCATGATCTGGAAATGGTGTCTTGCTATTGCGACCGCGTGCTGTGCCTCAACCAATCCCTCATCTGCCAGGGATCCCCCCAGGTGGCTTTGGCACCAGAAGTGCTGAGCCGGGTTTATGGGCCTGTTCGCGACAGCGGTGCGGAGCACCATTTTGTCCGCTACATCCACCGTCACTGAGGGGAAGGCGATGTTGGAGGGCTGGGTGCGGGTAGTGGAGCTGTTGCAGTTGCCCTTTATGCAGCGGGCCATGCTGGGTGGGATCCTCACCGGCATGACAGGTGGGCTGCTGGGCAGTTTTGTTATTCTGCGGCAACTGTCGTTTTTTAGCGATGCCCTGGGGCATTCGGCTCTGCTGGGGATTGTTTTGGGAGTGCTGCTGGGGCTGAATCCCACCGTGGTGTTGATGGTGTTTGGGGTGGGATTTGCTTTGGGCGTCACCTTTGTCTTGGAGCGCACTCAACTGTCGGCGGATGCGGTGCTGAACATCATCTACTCTTCCTCTTTGGCGCTGGCCGTTATCGCCCTCAGCTTGCTGCCCGGCTATCGGGGCAACCTCAACCAGTTGTTGTTTGGGGAGATTTTGGGGATCAGCCCGGCAGCCCTGTGGACGAGCGGGATCCTCTTGCTGATCAGCTCGGCCTATGTGGGATTGACTTTGCCCTCCCAAATGTTGCTGACCCTGGATGAGCCGCTGGCGCGGGCGCGGGGGGTTCAGGTGGGCTGGCAGAAGCTGGCCTTTGTGGTGTTGCTGGCTGTGGTGGTGGCCCTGGCGATTCGCTCGGTGGGGGTGTTGCTGGTGAGCGCTTTTGTGGTCATCCCAGCCTCGACAGCACGGATGTTGGGATCCCGCTTTACAACCTATGTGCTGCTGGCCATAGGTATTGGGGGACTGAGCGCGGTGCTGGGGATGATCGCCTCGGCAACCTTCAACCTGCCCTCCGGCCCCAGCATTGTTGCCACCCAGTTGCTCTTTTTTCTCCTAGCTATGGCGCTCAAGGGGGTGTCGCAACTCCTGCAGCTCTAGCTAGCGGCAATCCAAGAGCTCTCTCGGGCAGCGGCTTTTCCTGCAGAAGCTGGCCAAACAGGCGGCGATAGCTCTCTGGAAAGACCTGCCCGCTGAGGGTGGGCTGCTCGTAGACGCGCTTGAGGGTGTTGAGATCCCGCTTGGTAATGTTGGGCACCCGCAACACCCGCCGATTGCCGGTAGCCGCCGCATGGTGTCCGCCATACATCAGATCCCGCAGGTTCGGGCTATGGCCCCACAGCCCCAGCCCATGCCCGATCTCGTGTCGGGCCACCGCCGTTATTTCGGCCAACCCCTGTCCTTCTGCAATGACGATGCGCACCCGCTGCTGCAAAGAGCCATCGGAGGCGAAGAAAAACTCCGGGCGGGCCGCCCCAGCCACCCCGCCGCCAATAGGAGGAACGCGGTAAATGCTCATCCCGTAGAAAGCCTCCTCCTCTTTGGCCACCACCTTGAGCGGGATGTAGGCCGACCACTCCTTCACCGCTTGCTCCACGGAGGCCTTCCACTGGGGGTGATCCCCTTGGATGTAGATAGGGACGGGATAGAAGGCCCACTGGGCATAGGCTCCACCTGGCAAAAGCGGCTCGATTTCCTCAAAGTAGTCTCCCACCGCCTTGTCGTAGGCGTAGCGATCCAGGCCGGGGGGGAGTTTGAGCCGCATCGGCTGCGGCAGTTCTCCGGCTTGAGTTTGAGCCTGGGCTTGCAGGGCTTCAATGCCAAAAAAGTGGGGAACCAGCAGGGATCCCCTGCCCCCCACTGCCAGGACGAGGAGCATCGTCCAGCCGAGGATGCAAAGCTGTAGAATGCGCCGCCGCATCAAAGCCGCCCTTTCGCCCTTGTCTTTCTACAAGGTTAGTGGCTCAGAAAGCAAGTGTCGTTCGTTTGACATCCTCCCCGGCCTTTAGGCCGGAGATTCCTACCACGCTGCGCATGGATGGCTCCTTGCGCAGTCGTCTCGGCGGGTTCCTGCTTCCGACCGCCCGTGCAGTTCGATCCACAGGCCATCCGGGCTGACACGGGTGGTTCACCCACCCGCATCCCGACCGCAGCCTCGGTCGTGTCCTGCCCTTCGTCTCGCAACAGCTGTATCCCGCGAGCAAGGATGTTGATGGCACCGACCAGAAAGGCCTCCGGCCCGCTGCCGCGAAAGGCCTCCGGCCCGCTGCCGCGAAAGGCGTTATTCTCATAGCCGCACGCCACGCACTCGAACCAGGCTTGGGTCTGGCGGTTGTCTGATGAAACATGGCCGCAACATGGACAGGTGCGGCTCGGGTTCTGCGGCGGCACGACAATGAGCCTGCCACCTTTCCAGGCCAGCTTGTACTCCAGCATGCAGCGGAACTCATACCACCCCTGGTCGAGAATGGCTTTGTTTAACGCTGACTTGGCGCGGACGTT